>JBKPLV010000001.1:0-2330 GCA_046731795.1 Actinomycetota bacterium
TCGTCCCGTCTTCACTGCACACAACCGACTGGACGTCGATCGAGCTCACGTGCATGCCCGTCCCGTGGTCGACGTAGTTCTCGTGACCCGACGGCGGGACGTGTGCGTTGCCGCCGAAGCTCGCACTGCCCGCGCTCGTGAGGATCGAGCCACCTTGGGTCACCTTGCACCCCGGTGTGCTCTCCGGGAACCCGACCGTGACGGTGATCGTCTGAACGAATTCGGGCCCGGCGCTCACTCCGTTGATCAGGAAGTCGACCGTGCAGCCGAGCGTCACCCCCGGCAGCGGGGCTGTCACCGTGATCGTCTCCTGGAAGTTGGCCGTGGTTCCGCTGTCGACGATCTGCGACACCGGGTTGAAGCTCGTCGTCAGGCCCGCATCGCACACCGGCGACGGGGTGACCGTCACCGGCACCGGAGGAAGGGCGTCGAGGGCGGCGATGATCGCCGCGGCGAGGCTCGTCCCTGCGGGATTGACGAAGACGACACCGCCCGTTGCGGCTGCGATTCTCGTCGCCTGCCCTGCCGTTCCCTGCTCATCCGCAGCACAGGGCGGCGGATAGCTGAACGAGGTCGGGCCCGGATCGGCGTCGAGACCCGGCTGGCCCGAGGCACCGACGATGCTCACGGCGATGACGTGGGCACCGAGGCCGACCAGGTCAGCAGTAGCACTCGCCTCTGTGACCGCGGCGTCGGGATCCGAGTAACCCGGCAGCTCGTTGCAGATCGGGTCATGGCCGGGGTTGTCGCCGAACCAGATGATGAACTTCTCGGCCGTCGGCCGCCAGCTCAGTGCGAGCGCAGGCGGAGACGTCGCCGCCTGATGCAGGGCGTAGAGCTGTGACTCGGGGAGGTCACACCCGTCGTCCACGCCGCCGGTCGTTCCGGCACTCCACGTATTGATCGCCGCAATGGCGCCGGCGGCAGTCGTGAAGTCCGTGTTGAGCTGGTCCAAGTAGTTGCAGGCGGCGGCGGCCGTCGTGTCGCGGTAGTTGGCGACGGCATAGCGTCCATCCGCCGCGCCCGCGCCCTCGATTGCATTGATGATCGTCTGCGCGTTCGCCTTCACGTCTGCGATCGACGGTCCCATGCTCCCGGTTGTGTCTGCGAGGAACAGGAAGTCGCTCGCGGGCGGCAGCTTGGCCGTCTCGACCGCCTTCGCGACCGTCGTCGACCCGCCCACCGGCAGGGTCCGCGTGACCTGCTGCGGTGTCACCCCCACCCCGAAGCCGGGTACGGCAGCGACGAGCGCGAGGGCACAGACGAGCAGGCCGAAGCCCAGGCGCCAGCGCCAGGCACCGGATGTTCTGACTCTCATGAGGTACTCCCCCTTGACTAGCGACTCAGGCCGCTAGCCGCAGTCTGCGGCCACTGCAGGTGAAACTCGTGAGTTGGTGCCTGCCACCTCCTTCCCTCTCCCTGCGCAATTCCTATGCGCACCCCGGCCGGCGGCCTATGCCCCCGGAGGGGGAATCTCGAAGCGGCAGGGGGCTACGGGTGGAAGCGCAGCCGATCGACCACCTTGTCGACCGTCTTGCGCTCCGCGCGGAACGCGATCCCGACGAGGTCGAGGTCTTCCGCGACGACAGCCGCGACGGCCGCTCGGTTCGCATCGTCGTATCCCGTCGCAAACAGCTCGGCCGTGTAGATCGCGGGCGTGACTCCGCGAGCCATCGCCCGCTCGTACGCGCGGCGCAGCGCGGCGCCGCCCGCCTCGTAGACGAGCACCGGCTGCACGAACATCGGCAGGTACTCGTTCCCCGACGCGTCCCGGTACGGCTCGCCGACCGAGTCGGGGTTCGTGCCCGCGACGCCGCTCACGAGGAACGCTGTCACGTTCGCGCGCTGCCAACCGGCGAGGTCGTCGCGGAGGACGACCGCGATCTTCGTCTCGAACTGCACGGCGTAGTACTAGCGAAGCCGTGTTCTTAGACGCCTCATACGCAGGTCTTCCGGAGTTCTTAGTGCGACCTCAGGCACCTCTCATCCGCGGCCGCGAGTGTGGACGGCGTCGAACGAACGAAGGGAGGTGATTCCGATGGACAGCAAACGAACCGGCGTCCCGAAGGCGCGCAGAACCCGTGGGGTGGACAACGAAGCGACGAGACGCTTCTGACGGTGACACCGCCGACAAGGTCGAGGCGGCCGCCAAGGCGAAGGTTCCGAAACGGCACGATCGTTCGGGTCGAGACCGACGCCGACGGCAACGCCGCCTACGAGGCCCACGTGACGAAGGCCGACGGGACGCCGGTCACCGTGTACGTGAACAAGCAGTTCGAGGTCGTCAGCGTCGAGAGCCGCTGACGCGTCGACTCCCTGGGCTCACCTCG
>JBKPLV010000002.1:0-2317 GCA_046731795.1 Actinomycetota bacterium
GAAGGCGAAGATCGCCCGAGTGATCCGCGACGCGCGCAAAGCGCGGCCGGGGCTGACCGTCTACCACGAGCTCGATCCGACGCTCTTCTCCGCGACGTCGAAGACGTTCGTCGGCCAGGTGTACACGGCGCTCGGGCTCGAGAACATCGCGGACGCGGTCCCGGACACCTACGGCACGGGCTACCCGCAGCTCTCCGCCGAGTACGTGGTCTCCTCGAGCCCGGACCTGATCGTGCTCGCCGACACCGTCTGTTGCGGCCAGAAGGCGTCGACCGTCGCAGCTCGACCGGGCTGGGACCGCATCAGCGCGGTCAAGTCCGGCTCGATCGTTCGCGTCGACGACGCGATCGCCTCGCGCTGGGGGCCGCGGCTCGTGAACTTCTTCCGCGCCATGTCGTCCGCGCTCGCCCGTCTGCGTTCGTAGCGCTTGGCCACGGTCGCGGAGCACGCCGCCCCGGACGTCCGCGCTCGCGGGCTCAGTCCGGTGTGGGCGTGCTCCGCGGTCGTTTTCCTCCTCGTCTCGCTTGCGATCGGCGTCCTCGCGGGACCGATCCACCTCGGAGTGGGGGAGGTGCTCGAGTCGGCTGGCGCGCGTCTCCACCTTCCCGGCGTCTCGACCTCGCTCTCGCCGACGGACGAGGCGGTCCTGTGGCAGATCCGGGTGCCGCGAGTCGTGCTCGCCGCGCTCGTGGGCGCGATGCTCTCGCTCGCGGGCGCGACGTACCAGGGCGTCTTCCGCAACCCGCTCGCCGACCCGTACCTCCTCGGGGTCGCTGCCGGGGCCGGGCTCGGCGCGACGATCGCCATCGCGTACCTGCCGCAGGGGCTGCGCGGGCATCGGACGCTTCCGGTTGCGGCGTTCGTGGGCGGCGCGGTGGCGGTCATGCTCACGTACGCCGTCGGCCGCTCCGCAAGGCGCGAGCGGGACGCCGCGACGATGATCCTGGCGGGCGTCACCGTCACCGCGTTCTTCACGGCCTGGCAGACCTTCGTCCAGCAGCAGAACTCCGAGACGCTGCAGGAGGTCTACTCCTGGATCCTCGGAAACATCCCGAGCACCGGGTGGTCCGACGTCGTGCTCGTCCTCCCGTACATTGCCGTCGCGGTGGTCGTGATCCTCGCGCTGCGGCGTGTCGTCGACGTGCTCACACTCGGTGACGACGAGGCCGCGAGCCTGGGCGTCGACGTCAAGCGCGTGCGGCTCGTGCTCGTCGTCGCGGCGACGCTCGGGACCGCCGCCGCGGTCGCCGTGACCGGGCTGATCGGCTTCGTCGGGATCATCGTCCCGCACACGATCCGGCTGCTCACCGGGGTCGGCTACCGCGCGCTCCTGCCGCTGTCCGTCGTCGTCGGCGCCGGTTTCCTCGTGCTCGCGGACGTCGTCGCTCGGACGGCGCTCTCGCCCGCGGAGATCCCGCTCGGCGTCGTCACGGCGTTCTTCGGGGCCCCGTTCTTCGCGCTCGTCCTCCGCACGACGCGAGGAGGCTCGAGATGAGCGCGATCGAGCTGCGCGGAGTCACCGTGGAGCTCGGCGGTCGCCCGGTCGTCGATCGCGTCGACGCGACTGTCGCCGACGGCGAGTGGGTCGCGCTGATCGGGCCGAACGGAGCGGGGAAGACGACGCTGCTGCGCGCGCTCGCGCGGCTCGTCCCCTACGCGGGCGAGATCGAGCTCGACGGGCGGCCGCTCGCCGAGCTCGGCCGCGGGGAGCTGGCGCGGCTCGTCGCGGTCGTGCCGCAGGAGCCGTCGACGCCTCCCTGGATGACGGTGGCCGAGTATGTTCTGCTCGGCCGGACGCCGCACCTCGGGCCACTCGCGAAGGAGGGCACTCGCGACCGCGAGGCCGCGGCGCGCGCCCTTGCACGACTCGACCTGCTCCCGTTCGTCGAGCGTCGGCTCGGGACGCTTTCGGGCGGGGAAAAGCAGCGCGTGGTCGTGGCTCGCGCTCTGGCGCAGGATGCGGCGATCGTGCTCCTCGACGAGCCGACCGCGGCGCTCGACATCGGCCACCAGCAGCAGGCCCTCGACCTGCTCGACGGCCTTCGAGCGGAGTCCGGCCTCACGCTCGTTGCGGCCATGCACGACCTCACGCTCGCGGCGCAGTACGCCGACCGGATGCTCCTCCTCGACGGCGGCCGCGTGGTCGCTGACGGGGCGCCGACGGAGGTTCTCACCGCGGCGGTGATCGCCCGGCATTACGGCGCGGCGATCGACGTCGTGCCGGTCGGCGACCGGATCGCCATCGTGCCTCGCCGATCGCCGTGAGGGTCCGTAGTATGCGGCCGTGCGTCTCGTCCTCGTCGTAGCCGCCGTCGCC
>JBKPLV010000003.1:0-3959 GCA_046731795.1 Actinomycetota bacterium
CCTCACGACCCGCGAGCGAGAGGTCCTCGAGGGCGTCGCGCGAGGGGCGGCGAACGGGCAGATCGCGCTCGAGCTCGGAATCGCCCCGGCCACCGTCGCGAAGCACCTCGAGCACGTCTACGAGAAGCTCGGCGTCGCCTCTCGCACTGCGGCGGCCGCGCTCGTCTCGCCGTAGCTCGCCTTTCGACTGGCGACTAAGCTTCTCGGCCGGAAACGCAAGCGCCGAGGAGGAGAGCCAGCCCATGCCCGAGCCCGCAAAGATCCGGAACGTCGCCGTCGTCGGCCACCGCGGGACGGGAAAGACGTCGCTCGTCGAGGCGCTGCTCTTCCAGACCGGCGCAATCAACCGACTCGGCGCCGTCCAGGCCGGCACGACGATCTCCGACTCGGACGAGGACGAGCACGAGCGGCAGCTCTCGATCTCGATGTCGCTCGAGCACACGACGTGGCAGGACCGGAAGGTCAACCTCGTCGACGTGCCCGGTGATCCGAGCTTCCAGGGCGAGCTGCGCTGCGCGGCACGCGTGGTGGAGGGTGCGCTCGTCGTCGCATCGGCGGTCATGGGGGTCGAGGTGGGTACCTCGCGCGCGTGGCGACTCGCCGACGAGCTCGGGCTCGCCCGCGTCGTGTTCGTGAACATGCTCGACCGCGAGCGCGCCGATTTCTTCCGCACGCTGGAGGCGTTGCGCAACCAGCTCTCGACGCAGTGCGTTGCCGTCCATATCCCGATCGGCTCCGAGCACGAGCTGACGGGGATCGTCGACGTCCTCCACATGTGCGCGTACACGAGCCCCGAGGGCGCGAAGGAGGGAGAGCCCGGCCCGATTCCCGACGAGATGGCCGAGCTCGCCGCCGAGTACCGCGAGAAGCTCCTGGACGCCGTCGTCGAGACGGACGAGGCGCTCATGGAGCGCTACCTCGACGGTCAGGAGCTCGACGCGCAGGAGGTTGCGGCGGCGCTCAAGAGTGCGATGACGAACGGGGAGGTCTTCCCGGTCGCGTGCGGCGTCGCCACGAAGAACCTCGGCACGCACGCGCTTCTCGACCTGCTGGTCGAGGGCGTGCCCTCGCCGGCCAAGAAGGGCTCGCCCATCGACGTCGACGGTGCAGGCGCCGCGTCGTTCGTGTTCAAGACGGTCGCCGATCCGTTCGCCGGCCGCATCAATCTGTTCCGCGTGCTGAAGGGCACGGTCACCGCCGACACGACGCTCGTGAACCTCCGCTCGAAGGGCAAGGAGCGGATGGGCACGATCCTCGAGGTGCAGGGCAAGGAGCACCACCCGGCACTCGACTTCGGTGAGGGCGACCTCGGTGCGGTCGCGAAGCTGAAGGAGGCGCAGACCGGCGATCTGCTCGTCGACAAGGACGTCGCGATCGAGGCTCCCGACTTCGGATTCCCCGAGCCGGTCATGAGCTTCGCGATCACGCCCAAGTCGAAGGGCGACGAGGAGAAGGTCGCGACCGCGATTCGCCGGCTCGCCGAGGAAGATCCGACGCTGAGGCTGCGGCGCGACCCGCAGACGGGCGAGGAGATCCTCTCCGGCATGAGCCAGATGCACGTCGAGGTCGCGCTCGAGCGCGCGAAGCGGCGCTTCGGGGTGGACGTCGAGCTGCATCCGCCGCGCGTCCCCTATCGCGAGACCATCCGGAGAGAGGCGCGAGCCCACGGCCGCTACAAGAAGCAGACGGGCGGGCGCGGGCAGTTCGGCGACTGTCACATCGTCATCGCGCCGACCTCGGAGGCGGATTACGAGTTCGTCGACAAGATCGTCGGTGGCGTCATCCCCCAGGGTTTCAGGCCCGCGGTGAACAAAGGCATCCAGGAGGCAATGCACAGCGGTGAGCTCGCCGGCGCGCCGGTGCAGGGCGTGCGGGTCGAGCTCGTGGACGGCTCGTACCACACGGTCGACTCGTCGGAGATGGCATTCAAGATCGCCGGGTCGATGGCGTGGAAGGACGCCTATATGAACGCGGATCCCGTTCTCCTCGAGCCGATCATGGAGCTCGAGGTGACGGTGCCCGACGACGCCGTCGGTTCCGTGAACGGCGACCTCAACTCACGCCGCGGACGCCTGCAGGGAATGGAGCCCATCGGCGGAATGACGTCCATCAAGGCCGAGGTGCCGATGGCCGAGCTCCTGACCTACTCGCAGTCGCTGACGTCGATGACGGGCGGCCGCGGCGACTACTCGATGCACTTCCTCCGCTACGAGGAGGTCCCGACGCACGTCGCCCAGAAGGTCATCGAGGAGACGAAGCGCGAGCGGGAGGCCGCGAAGGCCTGAGCCGCTTCGTCCACAGCCTGTGGACAAGTGAGAGGCCAGTGCTAGGGTCCGCACGATGCGCGTGACGAAGGCCAGCGTGCACCGCGCCTGCGCGGTGTGCGAGCGGACGTTGCTGCAGGGCGAGGTTGCCATCCGCTTCTCGCCGGACGGCGTCGAGTTCGTCGACGTCTGCCCGCTGTGCCAGGACGTCGCGCTCGACTACGGCTGGGTGCGCGAAGGCGGTCCGGTGTCGCCGGCGCTCTCTTCGGCCCGCACGCGGAGGAAGCGGACGCGCTGGTCGCAGCTCCTCGGCGTCTCGAACGGGGAGCCGCAGCCGGTCGTGCCCGAGCCCGTGCTCCGACGGCTCACCGACTCGGAGGCGGCGCTCGTGGAGGCGGCCGACCTCTTCAACGCGAGCCTCTTCCGGAGGACGATCTCCGGCGTCGCCCGCGCGCTCGGCCCGCCGCTCATCTCGATCGTCCCGCTCTCGGGAGTGAACAGCGAGCTGGTGCTCACGTTCGCTTGGGAGATCACCTGGTACCAGTACCGCGTGCTGCCCGAGGCTGGCCAGCCGATCCGGCTCGCGGATCGGGGTGCGGACATCTCGGAGATCGAGGCGGCGTTCACGGACTGGAACGCCTCGCTCGACGACGACGGCCGCGTCGTCCCGAACGTCGCTCGTTAGAGGAGCTCGTCCAGCGCGGCGGCGGCCGCGTCCGGATCAAACTCGAATGGTCCAGGCCCGCCCGCGAAGGTGATCCGTCCGGCCGCGTCCAGCACGTAGATGCGTTCCGGCCAGGCCGCGAAGACATTGCTGACGGCGTCGTCCATGCGATCGACGAGGACCGGCATCGTCAAGCCGAGCCGCTCGACGCCTGCGCGAGCTGCCGCGAAGCGGTCGTCGATCGTGACGTGATTGGCTACGAGCACGTTCTCGTCCAGGTTGGACTGCATCTGCCAGCCGTCGGTGGCATGCGCCTCGGCGATGTAGACGAACACGGTCGCCGCCCGGTCCCGATAGCGCCCATAGAGCTGCTCGACGTCGCCGGACCGGCGACGAAACGGCGGTCAGGTGAAGCTGCCGAAGACAAGGACGAGCGGGCGGCCGTCGAGGAGCGAGCGCAACGCGATCGGCTGCGCGTCCTCGAGCCGCAACGCCTCGAGCTCCGGCAGATCGTCCCCGACCCGTAGGTTGTCGGGCCGGCGGAAGCGCGCGACCGTCTCGATCACGGTCTCGCGCTCGTCGGCGGGCAGCGACTCTGCGTACTCCCGTTCGCGTGGATCGAGGTACGGCGCGCGGCCGGTGGCAGCGGTCATCGGTCCGGATTCTGGCGATAGGCTGGTCGCATGGCGACGACAGAGACACGCACCCAGCAGAACTACATCGGCGGCGAGCGCGTGGACGCCGCTTCCGAAGAGACGTTCGAGTCGAGGAGCCCCGCCGACGGGGAGCTCATCGGGGTCTTCCCGAGGTCCGGCGCCGAGGACGTCGATCGTGCGGTCGCGGCCGCGAAGAAGGCCTTCGAGGAGTGGCGTCTCGTCCCGGCGCCGCGGCGCGGCGAGCTCCTCTTCCGCTTCGCGCAGCTCGTCGCCGACCACAAGGCCGAGCTGACCGAGCTCATGACCCACGAGATGGGAAAGGTGAAGGCCGAGGCAGGGGGCGACGTCCAGGAAGCAATCGACATGAGCTACTAC
>JBKPLV010000004.1:0-14416 GCA_046731795.1 Actinomycetota bacterium
CGAGCTGCACACCGTGACCGGCGTCTCGCTCGTCGACGCTCACCGCCCGGCGCGGGAGGATCCGTACCGGCTCTCCGTCGCGCTCGTCGGGGCTGAGGCGATGCTCAAGCTCTTCGTCGAGGAGGAGCAGAACGACCGTGCCTTCGAGGCGCTGACACGCTTCCTGGAGGCGGTCGACGCAGTGCCCGCGGGCGGCAGCGGCCGGGCAGCGATCGACCCGCTCGCGCTCGCGTTCCAGCTGAAGCTGCTCTGGCTGTCGGGCTACGTGCCGCATCTCGAGAGCTGCGTCGAATGCGGTGGCGTCGACGGGCTAGTCGGCTACCTCGCGCGCGCCGGCGGGGCGGTGTGCTCGCCCTGCGCGCCCGACGAGACGCTGTTCCTCTCGCCCGAGGGGTTCCGCGCGATGCATGCCCTCATCTGGAGCCCGCTCTCCGACGCACACGGCCTCGCGCTCGGCGAGCGCGCCTTGCGCGACACGCTTGCGGTCGTCGTCGCCTCGTACGAGTTCCACGGCGGGTTTCGCCTGCGGACGCTCACCGCGTGAGGCGCGACCTCGGCGACGGCTACGAGCTCGACGACGATCCCGAGCGGATCGACCGCGAGGCCGTTCACGCGTACCTGACCCGGTCGTACTGGGCCGACGGCCGGACGCGGGACGTGCAGGACGCGCTCATCGACAGCGCTGCGCGCGTCGTCGGCGTCTACCACGACGGGCGCCAAGTGGGCTTCTCGCGCGCGATTTCCGACGGGTACGTGCAGTCGTATCTCGCCGACGTCTACGTCCTCGAGGAGCACCGTGGGCGCGGTCTCGGAGTGGAGCTCGTCCGCTTCTCCGTCGACGAGGGGCCGCTCGCGCGGACGAAGTGGTACCTGCACACGCGCGACGCGCACGACCTCTACCGCAAGTTCGGGTTCGTCGAGCCGAGCGAGCGCGTGCTCGAACGTCCGACCTAGCGGCTGTCTCGTCCGAGAGCGAGCGTCGGCAACACCTCGTGCTCGAGTGCCCGGGACACCCGGACATCGAACTCTCGCTCGCGCTCGGAGCGGGCGGCCAGATACATGTGGAGAGTCTCGTCGGTCGAGCGCGGCTCGGCCGTCACGCCCATGGGCTCGAGGAGGAGGCGGTGCATGTCGCGAAGGCTCTTGGCGACGACCTCGTCTCGGCCACCCGCTCTCTTCTGCTCGAGCCAGAGGATCCAGTCCCAGAAGTGTCGATCGACCGCCTCGAGCGTCTCCGGGGTGACCCTCCACGCGCCCGACCACTCGCGCGGCCGGTCCGGAAACAGCAGATCCACCTTCACGGGACCTCGAAGCATGAGCATGTAGCACTCCTGGTCGGAGTACGGGTCCCATTGGGTGGCGATCGGCCCCAGTGGAGCGACCAGCGTCGGAAGCGCCGACTCGACGGACTCGAAATCCTCCGTCTCGACCGCGAAATCCCAGTCCGAGAGCGCGTGAGCGCGTCCCTCGGCGCGCGAGCCGACCAGCGCGACCCGGCGCACTGCAGGGTGGCCTTCGAGCGCGGCCACGACCGCTTCGGCCACGTCCACCGTTACTCCGGCTTCGGTGTCTTCCAGTCCGCGGCCAGCTTGTCGAGCACGAACGCTCTCGCGCCCGAGATGGCGATCCGCTCCTGCGCGAGCGAGTCGCGGTCGCGGATGGTGACGGTGTCGTCCTCGAGCGTCTGCTCGTCGATCGTCAGCGCGTACGGCGTGCCGATCTCGTCCTGGCGGCGGTAGCGGCGGCCGATCTGTCCCGAGTCGTCGTACTCGGCGGCAACGGCGCGCCGGAGCTCCTCGTAGAGCGAGCGCGCCTTCGAGACCATGTCCTCGTTCCGCGGGATGAGCGGGAGCACCGCGGCCTTGACCGGCGCGAGCGCGGGGTGAAGGCGGAGGACGGTCCGCTCGCGCTCCGCGACGATCTCCTCGTCGTACGCGTCGACCATGAACGCGAGCATCGACCGGTTCACGCCGAGCGCGGGCTCGACGACATGCGGCGTGTAGCGCTCGTCGCCGTCCACCCACTCGAGCTTCGTCCCGGAGGCCTGCGTGTGCGCGGTCAGGTCGAAGTCGCCGCGGTGGGCGACTCCCTCGAGCTCCGACCAGCCGATGGGGAAGAGGTACTCGATGTCGCTCGTCGCAGACGAGTAGTGCGAGAGCTCCTCGGCGTCGTGCGGGCGCACGCGCACGTGGCTCTGGCGGAGTCCATAGCGCAGGTGCCAGGCGACGCGTTCGTCGACCCAGTAGCGGAACCACTCCTGCGCCTCCGCCGGCGGCACGAAGTACTCCATCTCCATCTGCTCGAACTCGAGCGTGCGGAAGATGAAGTTTCCGGCTGTGATCTCGTTCCGGAACGCCTTCCCGATCTGCGCGATGCCGAACGGCGGCTTCCGGCGCGCGATCTGGGCGACGTTCTTGAAGTTGACGAAGATGCCCTGAGCGGTCTCGGGGCGCAGGTAGGCGTCCATGCCCGTCTCCTCCAGCGGCCCGATCCGCGTCTGGAACATGAGGTTGAACTGGCGCGGCTCGGTGAGGTCGCACTGTTCCGTCTCGCCGGGGTGCTTGCTCGGCCGCTGCCCGCACTCGGCCTGGTCGAGCTGGTCGGCGCGATAACGGCGCTTGCAGAAGCGGCAGTCCACGAGCGGGTCGGCGAAGCCGGCGACGTGGCCCGAGGCCTCCCACACGGCCGGATGCAGGATGATCGACGAGTCGAGCGAGACGATGTCGTCCCGCTCGCGCACCATCGCCTCCAGCCAGCGCGCCTTGACGTTGTCCTTGAGCAGGACACCGTAGTGCCCGTAGTCGTACGAGGACCCGAGGCCGCCATAGATCTCGCTGGACGGAAAGACGAACCCGCGCCGCCGCGCGAGCGAGACGATCTTGTCCATCGTGACCACGTCGGGCATGGAGCCGAGACGTTACTCGGCGGCGATCAGCGAGCGACGCGGCAGCGGGCGCCGTCGATCGTGCGGCGTCCGGCCAGGCACCCGGCGAGGGCCCGCTCGCGCGTGGTCACCTGGCGAGGTGGTGTTCCATGCGGAAATGCCAGTCGCCACGGCGCGACGACCGTCCACAGGACGATCTGCGCACGACGCCCCGCGGGGTCGTACCCGGCGATCGACGGAAAGCCGCCGTCGCCGAAGCCGTTGCTGAAGACGACCGTGTCGACGCCCTCGTGGCCGTCGACGTCCGCAGCGACGAACTGGTGTCCCTGGTCGACGAGCTCGTCCCAGTAGATACGGCTCATCGCGGTCTCGTCCCCCTTCGGCTCCGCTGCCCACTCGACGGTGGTGATCCCACCGAGCCCGGCGTCGGTCCCGTAGCCCGGCCCCTCCTCGACCCAACGGACGACCGGAGTGTCGCGCTCGACGATCGCGACGCCGACGATGCCGTTCGAGACGCCAGACGGGTAGTGCTCGCGCAGCCAGATCGCGTCGACCGGATAGCGGCGGCCCGGACGTTCGGCGAGCGTCATCGGTGTGAAGTCGCCCGCTCGGACGTACAACGTGTTCTCGCCGCCCATGAAGAGCACCTGGCGGCTCGGTGCGTGGAGCACGGCGAGTCGCCTGCGCGTGACGGTGCCGCCGGGTCGAATCGGCTTGTCGTACGGCCGGCCCGCCGGATCGAGCGTGACGACCAGGGGCCGCGATCGCTTGCTGCTCTGCTGGACGGGCTTCAGAGACGGTCGGCTCGACGAGCTGAACTCCAGCTCAAGCGCCCACGCGACGACGACGCTCGCGGCGGCGAGCACGACGCAACTCGACAGAACGAGCCGCCTGGCCGGCACGGTCGCATCCTAGGACGGTGATCCCGCCACTTCGATCCTCTGCCCCCGTTTTCGGTCGGTCTGGGTGGCGCAGACCTGTTGGCGGAGACGCCTGGAGGTGGTCACTCACTGGATGGCTGACCTGGCAAGTGCGGGTGGCTCGCGCCCCGCGACGACCCAGCCGGCCGCAGCAGCAGTGAGCGGCACCCCGACGACGAGGACGACAAGTTGGAGGACCGGCACGTCACGTAGATAGCCAAGGTCGTCGTGATAGGTCGCAGCAAGGATCATGTATGCGCCGCCGACGCCGAGGAGCGCACCCAGAAGGGCGAGCGCGCCGGCAGTTGCCGCGGTCAGCGTGCGGCGGATCCTGCCAGTGGCTCCGGTTGCGGTCAGAGTGCGTAGGTCGCCTGCGCTCTCGCTGCGGATCAAGCCGACAGTCATGGCGAGGATCGCAAGCGCAAGAATGGCACCCGCGGTGGTTGCGATCGCCATCGGCCTCGCGAGAGATCTGCGTCCCCGCTGCGTCTCGACCGCGAGGCCGGCCGCCGCGGCGAGGTCGCGGGCCGCCGCAATCTGTTCGCTCGTGAGCGCGCGACTCGACTCGACCAGCCAACCGGCAGGTACTTGTCTCCAGCCATGGCGGCGGAGCGCGTTCAGCGTCACGAACGAGTCCGGGACGCGGCCCGTCTCGCCCTGCCCGGAGCCGAAGACGCGCCGGCTCTCGATGCGCCGCACATTCGTGATCGGCAGTTGCCTCCTCGAACGCATGTCCAGGATGACCAGCTGCTGGGTCGGGACGGTCGAGTCGGTCAGGAAATCCGTGCTCGGAGCGACGGAGATGGGGTCGACGCCGAGATATCTCAGAAGGGCCGGCGTGGCGACGTAGATGCCCGAGGCGCGGTTCCAGTTATTGCGGCCTGCTCGCCGGGCGAGACCGACGGCGACGAGCGCGCGGTCGCCCTCGAGAGTGACGATCGGAGGGTCATGCGGCTGGACAACCTTCCAGAGCGGAACCACCCTCGCGTGGCCGAGACCTGCGGCGAGTTGCCGAACCGTCGCCGTGCTCCGAGCACGCTCCGCCGGCGTTTGGACGGGGAGCACGACGAGTTCCGGTTCCCGGGTCCCGCCTGCATAGACCCGAATCTGCCGCTCGGACAGGTTTGGCAGGTCGGCGGCCATCCTCTTCGCCTCCCGAGTTTCCTGGGCCGCTCCGGTGATGACGACCGCCGCTGCGATGCCGAGGGCCAGCGTGATCGCAGCGAGTGCCGCTCCTGACCGCCCCTGGTAACGGGCGAGATCTCGCAGCGCGAGGCGCGGCGCGATTGGGACGTGTTCGGCGACGCCGGAGAAGACGCGGATCGCCGACGGGCCGAGCAGCAGCGTGCCGAGGATCGTCGCCACGAGCCCGGCGACGATGAGCACGGGCTTGTCTCGGTCGGAGAGTGCAAGGCAACCGATGCCGACCGCGAGCAGCGCGGCGGCCGCCACGGCCGAATGACGTGCGGGCCGTGGTCTGGCAGGCCGCCCCGACAGCGCGAGCACGACGGAAACCCGAGCCACCGCTCGCCCGGGCCACCAGGCCGCCGCGGTCGCTCCGAGGACTGCCAAGAAGATGGTCAGCGCAATTAGACCCCAGGGCAGGCTTAGCCGATCGATGCGGTGGCCGACCGCGGTCTCGAGTGTTGGAGCGAATGCGACCCAGAGAACGAGACCCGCGCTCGTTCCGATGACTGCTGCGATCGTGCCGACGACTGCGCCGTTCCACACCTGCACAAGGCGAATATGGCTCCGCGTCGCCCCGACGGCGGCGAGCATGCCGAGCTGACGGAGCCGTCGCTGAGCGACGACTGCGAAGCCCGCTGCAGCTACGAGCGAGGCAAGGAGAAGAAAGACAGTTGCAACCGCGAACATCGCCAGCGTCTCAGCCGCCCCACTCGCGTCGCGTCCGCGCTCCGTGGAGCCCGCGAAAGCCGAGCGCGACCGGTCGCCGGCATCGATGGATCGATAGAAGGAGTCGAGCGACGCTGTGGTCGCGTGGACGAGCACGGTGACGCGATCCGGGCGCGCCGACGAGGCCGCGACGAGGACGAACTCGTCGCTGAGCTTGCGCGTGTTCTCGACGATGCCGACGACCCTTCGGCGTTGCCCGTCGATCGAGAGGGTCGAGCCAATCTCGAGCCGCAGAGACTCGGCGATTCCGTCGGTGACTGCCGCCTGACCGACACCCACAGGGTAGGTGCCGCGGCGGAGCGCAAGGAGATCGGTGCCGTAGGGGCCGTGGAGATCCTGCGTTCGATAATCGAGCGTCTCAACCGAGCCGGGCACCCGCACCGAACGGTGGCCGATGACCTCGATCGTTCCGAACGCGCGCCTCGCGTACGCGAGGCCGGTCGCGAGCTTCTGTGGATCGGAGCCGTCGAAATTGAGCAGGTAGTCGGCTGAGCCGAAGTCACCCTCGTCGGTAGGAACGGTGTTGTAGGCGATCGTGATACTTCCGATCGCGGCGGCGACGGAGACCGTGAGGAGCGTCAAGACGAGAAGCTGCTGCCGCCACTCGCGTCGAAGCAGGCGCCAGACCCAGCGAGCGAGCGCGCGGCGGGCAGCGAGGCCGCCGATTCGCGGCCGGCGCAGCTCAGGCGAGTGGGGGAGCGTGGTCATCGCCGAGCAGCAGCCGCAAGGAGCGATTCCGGGCCGGGCGGAGCCATCGTCTGGTCGACGACGCGTCCGTCGCGAAGGAAGACGACGCGGTCGGCCCAGGAGGCGAGCTGCGCGTCGTGGGTGACGACGACACCCGCGACGCCGCGCTGCGTCGCGGCGCGTAGGAGCCGCATGACGGTCTCGCCGTTCACAGAGTCGAGGGCGCCGGTCGGCTCGTCCGCGAGTAGCAACGTGCGCTCCCCGACTATCGCCCGCGCGATCGCGACCCTCTGACGCTCGCCACCCGACAGCTCGTCAGGAAAGCGGTCAGCACGCTCGGCGACATCGAGGTCCTCCATTGCCTCGACGGCAGCTTCGCGCGCGTTCATCGACCGGACGCCGTCGAGCTCGAGGGGCAGGCTGACGTTCTCGAGTGCGGTCAGTCCGGGGAGGAGGTTGAAATCCTGGAAGACGTATCCGATCGAACGGCGTCGCATCTGCGCGCGATCCGAGCGTGAGAGGGTCGCAAGGTCGACGCCCTCGACGAGCACGTGCCCGTCGCTCGCCGTCTCGAGGCTGCCGGCGATCGTCAAGAGCGTGCTCTTCCCGGAGCCGCTCGGCCCCATGACGGCCACGAGCTCACCGCGCTCCACTGACAGGTCGACGGAGCGGAGAGCGTGCACTTCTGTCGCCTCGGAGCCGTACGTCTTCGACACATTGCGGAGCTCGAGTGCGCTCGTCATGGGGAGACCTCCGTCATCTGGGGTTCAAGAGAAACCTCGGCCGATGCGGACGACGGCGCGGCCGAGGGGAGCTGCTTGATGCGAACGTCGGCAGCGTCGAGCCAGCGAACGATCGCCTCGAGTCTGAACAGCTCGGCGTCGGCAACGAGTGCCAGCGCGATGTCGTCCTGTCCGGCGGCGGCCTTCACCTGCGTATAGCGCTGCATGACCTCGATCACGTGCCGGCGATGCGCCTGGAGGATGTCCTGGACATCTGTACCGGGCACCTCCAACGCCACGAGGACCTTGATGACGAGCTCGTCGCGCGGTGGAGGCACGAGGTCGGGGGGCGTACGTAGCCACTCATTCAAGTCGCGAGCGCCGGACGACGTAATCCGGTATCGCTTCTGCGATCGCTCGCTCTCTCCGTCGTCCGTAACGACCAGCCCGTCGCGCTCCAGACGCTGCAGCGTCGTGTACACCTGCCCGACGTTCAGGGGCCACACCTTCCCGGTGCGCGCTTCGAACTCGCTCTGCAGGCGTAACCCGTACTTCGGTCCTTCACTCAGAAGGGCGAGGAGCGCATGCGGCACGCTCATTCAGATCTCCGGTACCTGATCATACTGCGTAGTATACCCAGTATAGAGCTGGGTTGCCAACACCCTCAACCACGATCACCGGCGGGCTCGCACGAGGGTCCCCGGGACGGAGCTGCTGCGGACGCTAGCCTGCCGCGCGTGAGCCGACACGCGAACGACCGCGTCCCCGTCGAGCTGCACATCGTCTCGGACTCGACGGGTGAGACCGCGCAGCGGCTCGTGCTCGCACTCGAGGCGCAGTTCCCGGACCAGCCGTTCGAGGAGGTCCGGCACCCGCGCGTCGAGAACGTCGACGACCTCCTGATCGCCGTGCAGCAGGCTCGCGGCCGGCCGGCGGTGATGGTCTACACGCTCGTCGAGCCGGAGATGCGCGACGCCATGCGCCAACTGTGCCGCCGTGCACGCATCCACTACTGCGACCTGCTCGGCCACCCGATCGACTCGGTCTCGCGCGTCGCGGGAGTCGCCGCACGCATGGAGCCCGGGGCGCGGGCCCCGCTCGACGCCACGTACTTCAAGCGCATCGAGGCGATCGAGTTCGCGGTGAAGTACGACGACGGGGTCGGCAGCGGCCTGGACGAGGCGGACGTCGTCCTGGTCGGCGTCTCGCGCACGTCGAAGACCCCGCTCTCGATCTACCTCGGCTACCTCGGGCACAAGGCGGCGAACGTTCCCGTCGTGCGCGGGATCGAGCCTCCTCCGGAGCTGTTCGAGATCGACCCGGCGAAGATCGTCGGGCTCACGATCGGAGCGGAGCGGCTGGCCGACATCCGCACCGCGAGGGTGAGGAGCATGGGCGCCTCCCGCAAGCGCTACGCGGAGCTCGAGGTCGTGTACTCGGAGCTCGAGGAAGCCACGAAGCTGCACAAGAAGCTGCGCTGTCCGGTGATCGACGTGACGGAGCTCTCGGTCGAGGAGACCGCGATGCGGATCATCCGGCTGGTCGAGGGGCGCAGGCGCTCACCCACGCTCGCATGAGCGACGCGCCGCGCGCTCGCGACCCGTACGGCACTCCAGGAGAGCCGCCGCTGCGCAGCCCGTTCCGGCCGCCGCCCGGCGGTACGGGCGACCTGCGCGAGAAGGGGTGGGTGCCTCTTCACCGCTTCCTGCTCTGGTGGGTCTTGCTGCTGCTGGGCGACCTCGTCTTCTACGTCGTCCTCACGCCCGTCTGGCTGGGCCTCAGGGTCGCCGCGTGGATCGCCGAGCTTCGCTCACGGGCGCGCCGCTGAGACCTTCGGATCGAGACGGAAGACGTCCCCGCCGAGCGACATGACGTAGATGCGGCCGAGCCCGTCGACGCCGAAGCTCGTGAGCTCCGGCAGCGTCACTCCCAGCTCTCCGCTCGCAGTGACCTTCCCGCTCTCGACCGCGATCGCGATGATCGACCCCGCGCAGAAGTCTCCGTACAGGTAGCGGCCGGCAAGCGCAGGGATCCGCGAATCACGTGCGACTACGCCGCCGATGACGGCGCAGTCGACCCCGGTGCGCGCGTAGTCGAGGAGCGGAGGCGTCGCGCCGTCGCAGGTCCTCGTCACGTCGAAGGGGAGCGTCCCCTCGAAGCAGGGCCAGCCGAAGTTGAGGCCGGGGCGCTGCGTGCTCGCGAGGTCGACCTCCTCCCGCTGCGCGTTTCCCGCGTCCCCGAGGTAGAGGGACCCGGAGCTTGCGTCGATCCAGAAGCGCCACGGGTTGCGGAGCCCGTATGCCCAGATCTCGGGAAGGACGTCGGGCTGGCCGACGAACGGGTTGTCCGCCGGGATCGCGTACGGATCGCCGTGGCGCGGATCGATTCGGAGGATCGATCCGAGGAGCTCATCCCTGCTCTGGGCGTAGAAGCCGGGCGGATTGAGGACTCCGCTGTCGCCGTCGCCGACCGAGGCGTACAGGTACCCGTCGGGCCCGAACTGGAGCATCCCGCCGTTGTGGTTCTCCCACGGCTTGGCGATCGTGAGCAGAAGACGCTCGCTGTACGGGTCGGCGCGGTGGGGATCCGCCGGGTCGCGCCGGAACTCGGAGATGTGGATGTCCCCGTTGCCCGCGGTCGAGTTGTAGTCGACGTAGAACAGCCCGCTGGTCGCATAGTCCGGTGCGAACGCGATCGAGAGCAGGCCGGGCTCGCTGGAGAACCTGACCTTGTCGCGTAGGTCGAGAAACGGCGTGGGAAGCACCTCGCCGTTTCGGACGACCTGGACCGTGCCGGTCTGGTTCACGACGAAGAGGCGGTCCGTGTCTCCGGGCGGCGCCGTAACGAGAACGGGCCTCTCGAACGTCCCGATCTTCGTCAGCGAGACGAGATTGGACGTATTGACCGGTGGCGGCTTGGGCGGAGGTGCCGTCTGGGGCTTGACGGACACGCCGAAGACCCCGGTCATGCCGAGGCGAGTATGGCCCGGGACCGAGCACAGGAAGCGGAACGCGCCCTTGCGCGGGAAGGCGACCGTGAGCGTCTGGGACTGGTTCGGCCGGAGGAGAAGCGTGCGCTTCCCCTTGACCACGAAGTCGTGCGGGACGCTGCCGCGATTGCGCACGACGAACCGGACGTTCACTCCCGCGGGGACGGACCGCCGGGACAGCTGGAACGAGAAGTCGCGTGCGTCGACGCGGACGGTGTACGTCCGCCCTGGGGTCGGGGTGGCGGCACCTGAAAGCGCGAACGCCGCCGCGGAGGCGGCGGCGAGGACTCCGAGGAGCCGGACTGCGCGGAGCACAGCGGCAGGCTACGTTTGCCGTCGGCGGGCCGATCCCGCGCTTACAGACTTCTTAGGAGGGTCGGAGCAGACGCGTGGGGAGCGGCGTCTCGGTGCCGGGCTCGACGCGATAGCCGCACGCGCCCTCGCGGGCGCTGACGACCTCGCGCAGCTCCGTTCCGACGAAATGGAACGCCGCGTCGTCGTCGGCGGCGAAGCCGGCCGGGAAGCCCGCGTCGACGAAGGCGCGATATCTGGGCCGCCGGAGCTCCTCGCTGCCGAAATGAGGGCAGAAGCTGCCCGGGAGGAGCGCGAGGCCGTCATCGAGCGGATCGAGTCCCGGACCGAACGAGTCGGTCACGCTGCATTCGAACCAGCAGTTCGCGCCCGCGCTCGGGCCGCCGAGGACGGCACCTCGCTCCCAGGCCGCACGGAGCGCGACGTCGACCCCGTGCAGGCGCCAGATTGCGAGCGCGTTGGCCGTGTTCCCTCCGCACACGTAGATCACGTCCTGGGTGGCGAGTTGACGCGCGGGGTCCTCGGGCACGCCGAAGAGATGCAGGCAGCTGGGTGTGCACTCGCGGCTGGAGAACGCCTCGTAGAAGGTCGCGATCGTGCGATCGGAATCGCCCCCGGGCGTCGGGACGAGGCACACGCGCGGGCGTATGGCGGGCGAGAGCGAAAGCATGAAGTCGTCCAGCGGCGACGCTGCATCGGCGTAGAAGCCGCCGCCTCCCATGGCCACGATGTGTCCGCCCACCCGGGCCGAGTCTAGAGTCGCCACCGCGCCCGATCACTCGTTCTGCGATTCCCCCGTCAGAGGCATCCGCGAACGAGGCTCCCTCAGGATGATGAGCCGGTGGCTGCGGCACCGCATCTCTTCGACGACGCTCCGGTTGCGAGCCCCGAGCTGGCGCTCGTCGACGCGGATCTGGCCGCGCGGCTGCGAGCCGACATGCCTGCCGGCGAGTCGTTCCAGCCACGCAACGCCGCCCGGCCCGAGTTGACGCTCGTCTTCGACGCGGTCGTTCGCGACCTGGCGGAGGACGCGGCGAACGAGATTGCGACTGGCCTCGACGACGTCGAGGAGGATCCGGTCGCCGAGTGGGGAGAGCTCTCCGACCTCGTCACCCCGAGTGCCGACGTCGGCCTAGACGGGGACGCCGTTCCCGACGTCGACGACGACATGCAGGCCGAGCCGGAGCCTCCGAGTGCAGACACCCTCGCGTCTCCCGCTCTGGAGTCGCTGCCCTCCGTGGCCGAGGAAGCCTTCGAGCTTCCCGACTACATCGTCGTGAGCGAGACAGCCGAGGTACTGCCCGAGTACGTCGTCGAGCCCGAGTCCGACGACGCACCTGCTCCACCTGCCGACAGCGGCGAGGACGCCGTTCTCGATGACGAGCTCGTTCCCGATTACGTCGCGCTCCCCGACTACGTGGTACAGCCCGAGGCGGAGGATTCGGTCGCTCCCGCCGTCCCTGAGCCCGTCGACGTCATGCCGGAGTACGTCGTCCGCGATGACGTTGTCGTTGGTGACGAGGTCGGCGACGCCTCAGCGGACGATCCGGACAGCCGCTCCACCTACCCGGTTCTTCCGGACCTGAACGAGCGCAGTGACGCGCTCGAGGAGACGGATGCGGCGCTCCGCAGGATCAGGGAGCAGCTCGTCGTCCCGCCCACCGTGCAGCCACGGCCCCGCGTGCGCCGGCGCTTCACCCTCGCCGCCGCAGTCTGCGCCGTCGCGGCGGTGGCCACGATCGCCGCCGAGCTCGAGCTGGGCGTCGTGCACGCGCCCGGGTTCCTCACCTTCTAGCCCGCTGCCTGCGACTCGCAGGCCGACACTCGGTAGCCGTACGGGATTCGCCCCGCTCCGGGTGCGGGTAGATTCCTCCCGCAAATGCGCTACTTGAGCCCTGGAGCGGGTTTGCGGGCCGATTTCCCGCTCCGTGTCACACCCTTGTCGCACCGCGACGGCGCGTCGGCCGCGCGGTCGTTGCAGATCTGCAACTTGATCACTCTTGCGGCGGTAGAGGCCGCGAATCGGCACTTCCCCGAACAGCGCGGTCAACAACTACCGAGACGAGGAACATCTTCTCGGCGGGGCGGTGCGGGGCCGTTCTCGCACGGAGGGGGCACCGAGGGGACGACCCTCATACGCAGCGCGTTTGCATAATGGAGCAGGTAATCGCGGAAGGGAGCCGACGTGACTGAGTGGGGGGTAATCCCGTCGATCCGCGTTCGGGACATGGCAGAAGCCCTAGCCTTCTACCGCGGAACGCTCGAGTTCACGCTCGACAGCGGGGGCGATGACGCAAGCAACTCGTCACTCACACGCGGCGATGCACACGTGATGATCGAGACGGCGGCCGATCTCTACTGCGACGAGTACAACGCCGCGATCAAGGAACGCCTGGGGGAGCCCTCGAGCATCGACCTGTACATGAAGGCCCCGGATCTCCCTGCCTTCTACTCCAGGCTGGAGGCCGCGGGTGTGCGGATCGTCGATCCGCTCGCCACGCGGCCGTGGAATCAAGACCAGTTCACCGTTGAGGATCACGAGGGCAACTGGCTGACCTTCTGGAAGAAGCCAGGTGAACCGTGACGATCCCGCCAGTGGAGACGGCCAAGCCTTAGCCGAGCTGGGTTGGCTCGAACACGCGGCGAACAACGGGCGAGAGGACGAGCCTTCTCTCACCGCGAGCGGTACGGACGAGCCGTCAATTTGACTTCCTCCGCTCCGTCGTTACCGCCTGCGCGAGCGGTATGAGCGAACAGATCCGTTGAGGACACAGCTTTGCGGTGTGCCGAAACTCACCGCTGGGTAAGACCAGGGCATGCCGCACGTTGTCATCGACGTCGACTCGGACGTTCCCGCGGACCAGGTGTTCGCTGCCGCAACCGACTTCAGCGAGCAGAGACCAGAGCTATGGCCGAACATCTCACGCGAGTTCTGGCAGCTGCATGACTCGGGACCGAACTGGGCCGACGCGACCGAAGGCAGTCCATCCGTCTGGGCACGCGAGCGCTACGAGTGGTCGGATAACCGCATCGTCGGGACGACGCAGGACTCGAACGTCTGGGTGCCCGGCGGCACCTGGACACTGACCGTTCACCCACGCAACGGCAACGGCAGCCACGTCCACGTCGATCTCGACCGACGCTTCAAGGGTAAGGGCTGGATCTTCTACCCGGCCGTCGCTCTCTTCGGTCGGCGCATGTTCGAGCGCAATCTGCAAAAGACGCTCGACGTGCTCGCCCGCCGACGCTTCTGACCGCACGAATCGACCCCTGCGCTTTGACGGGCCTGCGTGCGAGCGCTAATACCGCAAGAGGTAGCCGTTGCGTTGTCAGGTGGGACCAGGCGCTCACGTCACACCGGTGGCACACCGCCACGCGATCCAGTGACCATGGCAACCGTTACGGCCGCGTAACCATGCGGCATCGGTGTAACTAGGCGAGCGGGTAGATTCCTCCCGCAAATGCGCTATGTCTTCGACTTCGGCGAGGACTCGGGCGGCGGTCGCGAGCTCCTCGGCGGGAAGGGGATCGGCCTCGCCGAGATGACGCAGCTCGGCGTTCCCGTGCCCGACGGGTTCACGATCACGACGGATGCGTGCCGCGCCTACCTCGCAGGCGGAGGCGAGGTCCCCGAGGGGCTCGACGCGGAGGTCGACGAGCACATCGCCGCACTCGAGCAGCGCACGGGGAAGGGCTTCGGCGACGAACGCGACCCGCTGCTCGTCTCGGTTCGCTCCGGCGCCGCGATCTCGATGCCCGGGATGATGGACTCGATCCTCAACCTCGGCCTGAGCGACGTTGCCGTCGAGGCGCTCGCCGCGTCCACGGGCAACCCGCGCTTCGCGCTCGACTCGTACCGGCGCCTCGTGCAGATGTACGGAGAGGTCGTCGACGGCGTGGACGCGCAGCGCTTCGAGCAGGCGCTGACCGATCTCAAGGCTGCGCGCGGCGTCTCGCACGACGTCGACCTCACCGCGGACGACCTGCG
>JBKPLV010000005.1:0-5117 GCA_046731795.1 Actinomycetota bacterium
GTTCCGTACCCCCGCTACCTTGCGCTCGATGCGTACGCGTCGCTCGCCTAGCGTCCCGGCTCTCGTTGCCGCGGCCGTCGCCGCGGCCGTGGTCTTCGGGACCGTGGGGGCACGCGCCCAGGAGCAGCCGACGACCATCGGCGAGGCCGACTGGCAGGGCGTCCTCGGGGTCCGCGCGCCCGTCTCCACCGCTCAGCGCTTCGTCGTCCTGTTGTCCCCGCCGTCGCTGGCCGAGCGCGTGCGCGCGAACGGCGGCGACGCGACGGAGAAGCAGATGGTCGAGTGGACGACGTCAGCCGTTGCGCAGCAGGAGCAGTTCCTCGCGCGGCTCGCGGCCGTCGGCGCCCGGATCGCGCCCGAGTACCGCTACACGAAGGTCGTCAACGGGTTCTCTGCGCGCCTCGATCCCACGTCTCTCGCGCTGCTCGATCGGGACCGCGAGGTGACCGGCATCTTCCCGGTCCGGATCGCGTATCCGGCCCAGGCGGTGCGGACGGAGCAGTCCGGCGTGCTGCCCGCAGCCGTCGCCGATCTCGAGGTCGCCGGGCTCGATGGCACGGGCGTCAACGTCGCGCTGCTCGACACCGGCGTCGACCCGTCGCATCCCTACCTCCGAGGGCGCGTGCTCCCGGGTGTCGATGTCCTCGACCCGGGAAGCGGCGGGGTCGCCCAGCCCCACCCGACGATCCCCGGACGGCCCGAGCGGCACGCGACGGAGCTGGCCGGCATCGTCGCGGGCACGGAGGGCCCCGAGGGCCTGCACGGCATCGCGCCGGGGGCGTCGATCCTGCCCGTGCGCGTCGGCGGCTGGCAGCCGAACTCGGAGGGCGGCTACAGCGTGTACTCGCGGACGGACCAGATCCTCGCCGGACTCGAGGCGGCCGTCGATCCGGACGACGACGGAGACGCGCACGACGCCGCACGAATCGCGCTCATCGGCATGGTCGAGCCGTATGCGGCGTTTGCGGACGGGCCGCTCCCGCGCGGGATCGCCGGCGCCGCGACGCTCGACCTGCTCACGATCGTCCCAGCCGGGAACGACGGGAGCGCAGGGCCGGCCTACGGCAGCATCGCGGGGCCAGGTGCCGCCGAATCGGCGATCACGGTCGCGGCGGCCGACGGCCGGGTCGCGACGCCGACCGTCCGCGTCATGATCCGCGCCGGGCTCCGCGTGCTGTACGAGGGTGACGTGCCGCTGGGCGGGGCTCCAAGCAAGACGGTGGTCGCAGACGTCGTCCCCGTCGATCGGCGGACGGCCGCAGGCGGGATCGAGGCGCTCTTCTCGCGCGGAGGCGTGAGCGCGGTCGCCGGTCGCGTCGTGCTCGTCCCCAGGCGTGTGCTGTCGGACGAGACTATCGAGGAGTCGACATCCGCCGGCGCGCTGGCGGTGCTCGTCGA
The DNA here is from genome assembly GCA_046731795.1 of Actinomycetota bacterium. Lineage (GTDB taxonomy): Bacteria > Actinomycetota > Thermoleophilia > Gaiellales > Gaiellaceae > GMQP-bins7. Next base: position 1,399 of record JBKPLV010000005.1, read on the forward strand.
CGGCCCGCTGCCGGCCGGCGCGTTCAGCCTCGACGTTCCCGCCGGGGTGCCCGTCGTCGGCCTCACCGGTGAGGTCGTCGCCGAGATGCGCGCGCTGATCGCTTCCGGCATCCCAGTGACGGTCGCGATCGGCGACGTGGACATCGCGAGCCGCGAAGAGGCGGGCTCGATCGCGGCGTTCTCCTCGCGCGGCCTCGTGCTCGACGGCAGCCTCAAGCCCAGCCTCGCCGCTCCCGGCGTGTCGGTGCCGACATCCGAGCCCGGTCGTGGTGACGACGGCGATGTCCGGTTCGGGACGATCAGCGGGACGAGCGCGGCGGCCGCGGTCACGGCGGGCGTCGCGGCGCTGCTCGCTCAGGGCCGGCCAGGACTCGACGCGCGCGCGCTCCAGGGCGTTCTCGTCGGCTCCGCGCAGCGGGCCGACCTCGACCCGGCCGCGTCCGGAGCCGGACTCGTCGACCTGCGTGCGGCCGTCCAGCAGGAGGCCTACGCCCAGCCGTCGCTCCTCTCTTTCGGCGCCGCGGGGAAGTCCGGTGCGGAGCGTGTGGTGCACATCACGAACATCTCGACGCGCGCGCGCACGGTGACGATCGGGAACACGGCGATCGCGCCGAAGGGCGTCGAGATCACCGTCGACCCGCAGCGTGTGCGGATCCGCCCGGGTCGCACTGCGGACGTCGTCGTCACCGCGAACACCTCGCAGCTCTCGGCCGAGGCCGGCGCGGCGACGGGCGACCTCGTCCTCCGCGCAGGCGACTCGCCGGAGGTGCACGTCCCGTGGGCCGTCGCGGTGCCCGCTCCCGCGGACCTCGTCTCCCGGATCGACATCCGCATGACCGGGACGCGCGTCTCGGACGCGACCCCGGCCGCGCTCTCGTTCGTCGCCGGCTCGGTACGTGCGACACCGGATCCGCAGGTCCGGTCGGTGGAGCTGCTCGACGTGGAGCTCTGGCGCGGCGGAACGCGCCTCGGCCTGCTGGCGCGACGACGCGAGCTCCTCCCCGGGCGCTACACGTTCGGGCTCACGGGCAGAGGCCCCACCGGAGCCCGACTCGCGCGTGGGACGTACGCCATCCGCCTCCTCGCCTTCCCCGGGGACGGCACGAGGAAGCAGGCGGACACGATCCCGTATCGGGTCCGCTGAACGCTCCTATACTCGCCTCGTCTACGAGCAGGAGGCGACTCTCGATGTCAACCGCGGCGCCGGAATCCCATCTCCGGGAGGACCCGTACGAGCTGGCCAAGACACAGCTCCGCAGGGTCGGCGAGATCTTCGCGCTCGACCCCAATCTGATCGGCGTCCTCTCGCAGTGCAAGAAGGCCGTCGAGGTCTCGATTCCCGTGTCCATGGAGGACGGGACCACGGAGGTGTTCCAGGGGTTCCGGGTCACGCACAACATCGCGCGCGGCCCGTCGAAGGGCGGCATCCGCTACCACCCCGACGTCACGATCGACGAGGTCAAGTCCCTCGCGATGTGGATGACATGGAAGTGCGCGCTGATGGGGCTCCCCTTCGGCGGCGCCAAGGGCGGCGTCATCTGCGACCCGAAGACGCTCACGGGCGGGGAGCTCGAGCGGCTCACCCGCCGCTACACGAGCGAGATCATCAACGACATCGGTCCCGAGCGGGACATCCCCGCGCCCGACGTCGGGACCGACGGGCGGGTGATGGCATGGATCTTCGACACGTACTCGATGAACAAGGGCCATTCCGTGCTCGGTGTCGTGACCGGCAAGCCGCTCTCGGTCGGCGGTTCGCTGGGGCGCGAGGAGGCCACCGCGCGCGGTGGGCTCTATTGCATCCAGGCGCTGTCGACGAAGCAGGGCAAGCGCCTGAGCGAGTACTCGGTCGCGATCCAGGGCTTCGGGAACGTGGGAGCGAACCTCGCACGCCTGCTCCACCGCGAGGGCGTGAAGGTCGTGGCCGTCTCGGACTCGCGCAGCGGCGTCCACAACCCGGACGGCCTCGACGTCCCCTCCGCGCTCGCACACAAGCAGGAGCACGGCAACCTCGTCGGCCTGGCGAACGCCGAGGCGGTCACGAACGAGGAACTCGTCGAGCTGGAGTGCGACGTCCTCGCCCCGTGCGCCCTCGAGCAGGTCGTGACCGCGGAGAACGCCGACCGCGTCAAGGCGGCGGTCATCTGCGAAGGTGCGAACGGCCCGGTCACCCCGACCGCCGACCAGATCCTCGAGGACAAGGGCGTGCTCGTGCTCCCCGACGTCCTGGCGAACGCCGGCGGCGTCGTCGTCTCGTACTTCGAGTGGGTGCAGGGGCTGCAGGAGTACTTCTGGCGCGAGGACGAGGTGAACGCCAAGCTCCACGACATCGTCGTACGTGCTTTCGAGGAGGCCTGGCACACACGCGACCGCTTCGGGACGAGCCTGCGCATGGCCTCGTACGGGCTCGCGGTGCAGCGCGTCGCCGAGGCGACGACCACGCGGGGGCTGTATCCGTAGGGCGCGCCGCGTCACCGTCTTTCACGCGCCTGACTGCTCTCTCTGCGAGCGCGCGCTCGAGGTCGTCGACGCGGTTCGGCAGGAGGTCGACTTCGAGCTCGAGCTGGTCGACATCGCCGGCGACGCGGCTCTCGAGACCCGGTATCGCGAGTTCCTCCCCGTCGTCGAGGTCGACGGCGACCGCGCATTCACGTACTTCGTCGACGCCGACGCGCTGCGTTTGCGGCTGGCGAGCTAGCCGCGACGGTTCTCGGGGCGGCCGCGAGAAGGCCGCTGGCAGAATCGTGACGCTTTGTCACAAACCATCGACAGGGGGAGCAGCACGTGACCGAACGCCTGACCGTCGGAGTCGCGGCGCGCCTGAGCAGGTACCTGCAGGTCCTCACCCAGGCGCGGAAGATGGGCAAGGAGCGGATCTCGTCGCAGGAGATCTCGGAGTACACGAACATCAACGCGACGCAGATCCGGCGCGACCTCTCGACGTTCGGCAGGTTCGGCAAGCGCGGCGTCGGCTACCGCACGGACGCGCTCCTGGAGGAGATCCGGCAGATCCTGCGCACGCAGGGCCAGCACAACATCGCGCTCGTCGGGGCGGGGCGGCTCGGCAGTGCGATCGCGAGCTCGCCGATCTTCGCGGAGCACGGGATCACGGTGGCGGCGATCTTCGACAACGACCCGGAGAAGATCGGGACCCAGGTGGGCGACCTCACGATCTTCCCCATCGACCGCATCGGCGAGATCGCGCGCGAGCGGAACATCATCGTCGGCGTGATCGCCGTCCCGGCCGACACGGCCCAGGATGCCGCGGACGCGCTCATCGCGGCCGGCGCGAAGATCATCTTCAACTACTCCGAGGCGCTCCTCGACGTGCCCGCCGACGTCAACGTCCACACGTCGAACCCGGCCGTGGATCTGCTGTACGCCCTGTACTTCCACCTGGCGTAGCCGCGCAGAGCAGTGCCAAGTGACACTGTGTCACTTGGCATGAAGATCCTGATCTGGCACGGCTACCTGCTCGGGGGGACGGGCTCGAACGTCTACACGCGCCAGCTGGCCCGAGAGTGGTCGCGGCTCGGGCACGACGTCACGGTGCTGTGTCAGGAGCCGCATCCCGAGCGCCACGACCTCGGCGGCGCGCGCGTCGTCCGGCCCGAGGTCGGCGGGCTCCTGCCCGTCTTCGTGCTCGACCGCTACGAGGGCTACCGGGTCGAGCTCCTCCAGGACTGCTCGCGAGACGAGCTCGACGCGTGGGTCGAGGC
>JBKPLV010000006.1:0-5270 GCA_046731795.1 Actinomycetota bacterium
GGAAAGCTCGCCGGTATCGCGAGCGTCGAGAAGGTCTATCCCGCGCACTACTACACCCTCGGGCCCGAGCCGGCAGCCGATCCGGAACTGGCGACCGCCATCCAGATGACCGGAGCGGACCTCGCACAGGCTCAGGGCTACACGGGCGAGGGCGTCAAGGTCGCGGTCATGGATACCGGCATCGACGTGGATCATCCGGACCTTGGCGGCGATGGAAACGCGGCCGCTCCACACCCGTTCCCGAACTCGCGCATCATCGGCGGCTGGGACTTCGTCGGCGACGACTACAACGCCGATCCCGAGAGCGCGAACTACGATCCGGTGCCGAAGCCCGACTCGCTGCCGGACGACTGCAACGGGCATGGAACGCACGTCGCCGGGATCGTCGGCGCCGACAAGGCGTCGGGCTCGAGCGGCGCGCTCGGTGTCGCTCCCAAGGTGAGCTTCGGCGCCTACCGCGTGTTCGGCTGCAGCGGCTCGGTCACCGACGACGTGATGATCGCCGCGATGGAGCGCATCAAGGCCGACGGCATGGACGTGCTCAACATGTCGATCGGCGATGCCTTCAACAACTGGGCGGGCACGCCGACCGCCGCGGCCGCCGATGCACTCGTCGATGCGGGCATCGTCGTCGTGGCGTCGATCGGCAACAGCGGCGCGAACGGGATCTACTCCGCCGGCGCTCCGGGCGTCGGCGACAAGGTGATCGGCGTCGCGTCGTACGACAACAGCCACGTCCAGATTGCGTCGTTCACGATCTCGCCCGACAACGCCGCGATCGGCTACACCGTAGCCGCCTCGTCTCCGGCTGCGCCGACCTCTGGGTCGCTTCCGATGGCGCGCACCGGAACGACGACGACGACGAACGATGCGTGCAACGCAGTCGCTCCGGCGGCTGGAAGCTTGACCGGCGCTGCAGTCCTCATCAGGCGCGGGGCGTGCACCTTCTACGAGAAGGCCCGCAATGCCCAGCTCGCAGGCGCTGCGGCGGTCGTTCTCTACAACAACTGCCCGCCCAACTGCGGACGATTCAGCCCGACAGTGGCGATTCAGGCGGCTGCCGGTGCGCCACTCATTCCGATCACCATCCCGGTCGTCGCTATCTCCGACACGGAGGGCGCGCTGATCAACAGCCGCCTGGCGTCCGGTCCGGTGACGATGACCTGGACGGCAGGCACCGTGACGATCGTGAATCCGACAGGTGGTCTGATCTCCGGGTTCAGCTCCTACGGCACCGAGGCCGAGCTCAATCTGAAGCCGGACATCGGCGCGCCCGGAGGTCTCATCCGCTCGACGTATCCGCTCGAGAACGGCGGCTACGCGACGATCAGCGGGACGTCCATGTCGTCCCCGCACGTCGCCGGTGCAGCGGCCCTGTTGATGGAGGCCCACCCGTCGCTTCCCGCAGCGAGGTTCCGTGACGTGCTCCAGAACAGCGCTGATCCGGCGGTCTGGTCACTGAGCCCCGGCCTCGGGCTCCTGGACAACGTGCACCGGCAGGGAGCCGGGATGGTCGACATCGACGACGCGATCAACGCGACGACGGCCATCGTCCCGGGCAAGCTCTCGCTCGGCGAGAGCCAGGCAGGGCCGGCCACGAGGACGCTCACGCTGAACAACAGTGCGAACGCGAGCGTCACCTACGACCTGTCGCACGTTGAGGCGGTCGGGACTACCGGGACGTTCCCAGCCGACTTGGGATTCTGGCTCCCGGAGACGCAGGTCGTGTTCAGCGCGAACAGCGTCACTGTTCCCGCACACGGCTCGGCAACGGTGAGCGTCACGATCACTGCCGACCCGAACGAGGACAACATCCCGACCGGGGGCCTGTACGGCGGATATCTCGTGTTCACGGATCACGCCGATACGGACACCGTGTTCAGCGTGCCGTACGCGGGCTTCAAGGGCGACTATCAGTCGATCGTCGCGATTCCGACTGCACCCGTCGTCGGAAAGCTGAACGGTCCTCCGTTCATCAAGGCGCAGCAGACGTACACGCAGGCGGCAGATGGGCACCACTGGACGCTGCAGTCGCCTGACGAGATCCCGAACGTCCTGATCCACTTCGACCACCAGGTTCGCCATCTGGAGCTCCAGGTCGTCGACGCGGCGACGGGCACGCCGGTGCATCCGACGTTCTCGAAGATCGTCGAGAGGGACTTCGTCGGACGGAACGGGCTCCGTCCTCCGGTCGGCGGCCCCTACAACACCGATCCCAACACCGACGATGTCACCGCGTTCCCGTGGGACGGGACGCGGATGCACGACAACGGGGTCGGAACGCCCGACCATCGCAAGGTCGTCCCGGACGGCTCGTACAAGATCGTGGTGAAGGCTCTCAAGGCTGGCGGGGATCCGAACAACCCCGCCCATTGGGAGACGTGGACGACGCCGACGATCATCATCGACCGTCCCTGACCTCGAGCTAGTCGACCGTAACGAGGGGCCGGCGCACGCCGGCCCCTCGGTCTTCCGACCGGAGTAGGCTTCGCCGCCGTGCCCGGACGCCGGCGCAGGCGTGAGGTGGAGATGGAGCGCGTGCTCGGAACGCCCGCGCTCTTCGCCACCGCCTACGGGAACGTCGGCTCGTCGATCTACTACGCGCTCGGCCTCACGGCCGTCTACGCCCTCGGCCTGACGCCGCTCGTCTTCGTGGTCGCGGGCGTCGTCTTCGCGGCCACGGCCGCGACGTATGCGGAGGGAACCGCTCGTTTCCCGGAAGCAGGCGGCTCGGCGAGCTTCTCGCGTCACGCCTTCGACGAGATGGTGAGCTTCACCGCCGGTTGGGCGCAGATGCTCGTCTACGTCGTGACGGTCGCAGTGTCGGCGTTCTTCGTCCCGCACTACCTCTCGATCTTCTGGGAGCCGCTGCGCACGAACCCGTGGGACATCGTCGGCGGCGCGATCGTCATCGTCGTCCTAGTCGCGCTCAACGTCGTCGGCGTCCAGGAGGCGGCGAAGCTCTCGATCTCGCTCGCAGTCGTCGACTTCGCGACGCAGCTGCTGCTCGTGATCGTCGGGTTCGCTCTCGTCTTCAGCCCCGAGGTGCTGGTCGACAACGTGCACTGGGGCGTCGCGCCCACCTGGTCGAACCTCGCCATCTCGATCCCGGTGGCGATGCTCGCGTACACGGGCGTGGAGACCGTCTCCAACCTCGCAGAGGAGGCGCGCGACCCGGTGCGCACGGTCCCGAACGCGTACAAGCTCGTCGCCGGGGCGGTCTTCGCCATCTACTTCACGCTGCCGCTCGTGGCGCTCTCGGCGCTGCCGGTGCAGGAGATCGACGGCCAGCTCACGACGCTCCTCGCGCTCCCGCCGGAGGACGGCGGCTTCGCGAACGATCCGATTCTCGGCGTCGTCGAGAACATCGGGCTCGAGGGGCATACGCTCGACGTCGCCAAGATCTACGTCGGCATCCTCGCGGCGACCATCCTGTTCATCGCCACCAACGCCGGCGTGATCGGCGCCTCCCGCATCACCTACTCGATGGCGACCTATCGTCAGCTGCCCGAGGCGCTGAGGAGGCTGCACCCGCGGTTCAAGACGCCCTGGCTCTCCCTGGTCCTCTTCGCCGGGATTGCGCCGATCGTGCTGATCCTGCCCGGGGACGTGAACTTCATCGGGACGCTCTACTCCCTCGGCGCCACCCTCTCGTTCACGGTCGCCCACGCCTCGATCGTGCGCCTCCGCGCGCGCGACGGGTCAGGTGCGGAGGTCCCGTATCGCGCGCGACCGAACATCCACATCGGCGGCATCTCGTGGCCGGTATTCGCCTTCCTGGGCGGGATCGCGACCGGGCTCTCGTTCCTCGTGCTCGTCGTGCAGAACCCCCTGACGCGCTGGGTGGGGCTCGGCTGGATGGTCGCCGGCCTCGTCGGCTACACGATCTACCGCCGACGCTGGGTACACGCGCCGATGCGGGAGCTGGTGAAGGCGCCTCCGGCTCTCGGGCCGGCGCTCGCGCTCGAGTACCGCAACCTGCTGGTCCCGGTCATCGCCGGCAAGTCGTCCGACGCGGCCATGGACGTCGCCTGTCAGCTCGCAGCCGAACGGCGTGCCCGGATCATCGCGTTGAACATCCTCGAGGTGCCGCTCGACCAGGAGCTGAGAGACCGCTTCGACGAGCTCGAGGACCTGGCCAACGCGGAGCTCGACGAGGCCGCGGCCATCGGCGAGTCGTACGGCGTCCGCGTGCTCACGCGGCTCGAGCGGGCTCACGCCGCCGGCCCGGCGATCGTGGCCGAGGCGGACGCGCGCAACGCGGAGATCATCGTGCTCGGGTCGCCGCGCAAGCGGCTGGCGGCGGGACAGGCGGCCGTGTTCGGCTCGACCGTCGACTACGTCCTCAAGCACGCGCACTGCCGTGTGATGGTGACCGCGGCATGAGGACGTACTCGCTCGTCGTCCTCGCCTTCTCCGCGGTCTTCGTGGCGCTCGGCGTCGCCCTGCTCGTCCGCACGGCCGCGGCCGGAGGCGGCGTCGTCGGCTACGTCGTCGGTGCGCTGTTCATCGTTCTCGGCGTCGCGCGGCTCACGCTCGAGCGGCAGAGGCGGACCTAGCCGAATGGCCCGCAAGCTCCGCGGCTTCGAGCGCGTGCTCGACGCACCGTCCCTGTTCGCGGTCGCGTATGGCGAGATCGCGTCCTCGCTGTACATCGCGCTCGGAATCGTCGCGGGCGCGGCGCTCGGCTTCACCCCGCTTGTCCTGCTCGTCACGGGCGGGGTCTTCGTCCTCGTCTCGCTCTCGTACGCAGAGGGGACGACAGCGCTCCCGGAGACGGGCGGCGCGGCAACCTTCGTCCGGCGGGCCTTCAACGACCTGGCCGGGTTCATCACGGGCTGGGTCCTGTTCCTCGACTTCCTGATCGTGGTGGCCCTGTCGGCCCTGTTCGTCCCGCACTACTTCGCGGGAGCCTTCGGGACGGACTCGTTGCGCCAGTCCCCGTGGGACGCCGTCGTCGGCTGCACGATCATCCTCGTCATCGCGGCCGTCCGCCTCGTGCGGCACACGCGACTGCATACCGGTGCGCTGATCATCGCGTTGCTCGACCTGCTCGTGCAGGGGCTCCTCGTCGTGCTCGGGCTCGCACTCCTCTTCTCGCCACAGACCCTCGGCGACGGCTTCGGCTTCGAGCACGGCCAGGACTGGAGCGATCTCGCGTTCGCGCTCCCCCTCGCGATGCTCGCGTACACGGGGCTCGAGACGGTCGCCAACCTTGCGGAGGAGACGCGGGAGCCAGGCCGTACGCTGCCCCGCTCGCTGTTCTCCGC
>JBKPLV010000007.1:0-1044 GCA_046731795.1 Actinomycetota bacterium
CGAGACGCAGGGCCGAGAGGGGCGTCAGCTCGGCAGGCTTGAGGACGACCGTGTTGCCGCACGCAAGTGCCGGGCCGAGCTTCCAGCTCGCGATGTTGGCTGGGAAGTTCCAGGGGACGATGAGCCCGACGACGCCGAGGGGCTCGCGGAACGTCGCGGCGACGCCGCCGGCGACCGGAATCGTCTCGCCGAGGTGCTTGTCGATCGCCCCGGCGTAGAAGTGGAAGACCTGCGCGACCATCCCGATCTCCGCGCGAGCGCCGGAGATCGGCTTGCCGACGTTCTCGGATTCGATCCGCGCAAGCTCCTCGCCGTGCTCCTCGACGAGCGCCGCTAGTCGCCGCAGGAGCCTCGCCCGGTCGGCAGGCGACACTGCCCGCCAGGTGGGAAACGCGGCACGGGCGCGCGCCACAGCCTCGTCCGTCTCCTCGACGCCGGCCTGCTCGAGCTCGGCGATCGGCTCCTCCGTCGCGGGATTGAGGATTGTCAGCGTCACGAGTCCGCCACTACAGACGTGATTGCTTGATCCGCCAGAAGCCGTAGACGATCCACGCAAATATCGTCGCGACGAGGAACGCGATGATCCAGATCACCTTCCCGGCGGTCGAAAGCGCAGTGGCCGGCTGGCGGATCACATCGACGATGAAGACGATCTCGAGGACGACGTAGATGGCGGCGAGCGCGAAGTACATCCCAGGGCCTCCCAGGGACGAGGTCGAGGCGGAGCCTACTTCGTGCGCGTGGCCCGATACTCGCGCGCCTGCTCGACGAGCGCCTCGAAGAGCGCGGCGTCCTCCTCCATCTCCGGGTGCCACTGGACGCCCACGACGAAGCGCCGGGACGGGTCCTCGACGCCTTCGAGCGTCCCGTCTGCCGCCCACGCGGTCTCCACGAGCCCGTCGCCCACGCGGCCGAGCGCCTGGTGGTGATGCGAGGTCACCTGCGGGGTCGCTCCGACGATCGCGCCGAGCCGGGAACCGTCCTTCACTTCCACGGGGTGGACGGCGAACTCGCCGGGAACCTGCTTGTGGTCGTCGTTGCCGA
>JBKPLV010000008.1:0-5170 GCA_046731795.1 Actinomycetota bacterium
GCCTGGACGTGGATCGGCACGCCCGGGAAGAGGCGGTTGCCGCCGCAGTGGTCGAAATGCAGGTGGGTGTTGATGACGAAGGCGACGTCGCGCGGGATGTTCTCGGGGTGCGGCGTCGGGCTCATATCCTCGACCTCGGGCCTCGTGTCGATCATGCCGGTGTCGACCAGCACGCGACCCGCCGGGTGGTCGATCGTCCAGACGAACACGGGCCACGTCTCGCCCTCCACGACGAGCTCCGCTCCGAGGTGGGCGGTGATCACGCACCGACCCAAACGACGGGGCCGGGCTCGGGTAGGCGTCTGACTCGTATGGTGGTGAACCGCCACGCCCAGTCGCGGTCACGATGGATGCCGGCGCCCTGATGATGTCGTGGACGAGATCGAAAGGAGAGAACGTGATGACACAGCCGCTGACCGAGCTTGACACGCGATTCAGCGAGCAGAACGCGGTCGCGACGGACTGGGAGGAGACTCGCCACGCGCTGGAGGAGGCCGAGCTGTTCTGGATCTCGACCGTCCGAGCCGACGGTCGACCGCATGTCACGCCGCTGGTCGTCGTCTGGCTCGATGACGCTGTCTACTTCGCCACCGGCCCGGAAGAGCAGAAGGCCGTGAACCTCAGGAGCAACCCGAACGTGATCCTGATGACCGGTTGCAACCAGTGGGAGCGCGGGCTCGACGTCGTGGTCGAGGGGGAGGCCGTCCAGGTACGGGACGAGGGCGTGCTCCAGCGTCTCGCCGACGCGTGGGCGACGAAGTGGGACGGCCGCTGGCACTACGAGGTCCACGACGGCGCGTTCCGGCACGAGGGCGGGAGTGGCACAGCCCTTGTGTTCGCGGTAAAGCCCGCCAAGGTGCTCGCGTTCGCCAAGGGCACCTTCGGCCAGACACGCCACCGTTTCTCAGCATCGGCGCGCCGCATCTGACGTGCCTCTCTCGCGGGGTGGGGGACCGCGGCCGGCGCCGGCGCGGCAAGCGCCGGCAGGCCGACCGCGCAGGCGAGCCCCTGTCGTGTCAGGGCCGCCGGTGATCGACGTTCAGCTCGGGAGTCCCTGAGCGTTCTGCGCATCGACTGCGAAGTACTCGTTCTTGCTGATCTGACCGGTGGCGCCGTCGACGAGATTGCGGACCGTGTCCACGGAGTCGGACGTGAAGATGCAGATACCCCGCGCGCCATCCTCGCTCGGGACTGCGGTCGGAAGGGTCGTCCCCGCGGGCAGGTCGAGCTGCCCGCCCCAGAACGCCCTCGGGTCGGAGATCGAATGGATTGCGACGACGTACATCTGCTGCCTCCTTCTGGTTGAACAGGTGACTCGAGGAATCTGCACCTGATGCCGCCCGCTCGCTTCGGATGAATCACCCAACTTGCGCGCGAGGACGGCGTGGGTACAACCACCCACCACAACTGCTCAGACGAGGCTGTGCTCGTATGCGTACGCGGTCGCTGCGGCGCGGGAAGACACGCGTAGCTTCGCGAAGATATTGCTGACGTGCCGGTCGATCGTCCGCTCGCTGAGAACGAGCTCGGCGGCGATGGACTTGTTCGTCGCGCCCCGGGCGACGAGCCGCAGCACCTGCAGCTCGCGTGGCGAGAGCCCGTGAGCGGTGGCCGCGCCGGGTCGTGCCGCGAGCGAGTCGACCCAGGCGACGTCCGGGCCTGCTCCCAGCTCCGCGAAGACCGCTCGAGCAGCTTCCAACTCCCACGTGGCCGTGTCGTCGTCGCCCGCCGCCCGGCAACCGAGGGCGACGAGAGCTCGGGTGCGCGCGGCCTCGTAGGGCGCCTCGAGCTCCTGCCAGGTGGTCCACGCGTCACGGAGCGCTGCGAGCGCGGCGTGGGGATCGCCTTCGGTCAGTGCCAGCGCCCCTCGGGCTTGGGCGGACATCGCACGGAGCATGTCGCTCCGGTGAGCTGCCGAGATCGTCTCGAGCTCGCGACTGGCGCACCGCGCCTCCTCGACCTGACCCGCGGCGAGCATGATCTCGACGTAAGCGGGAAGCAACGCCGCCCGCGCTCGCGCCTGCGAAGCCTCGTCCAGCACCCGACGCATCGCCGCAGCCGCGGCGTCGCGCTTCCCCTCCAGCAGGCGTAGCAACGCGAGGCCCGGCTGCGGCTCGTACCCGCGCCTGCTCGCCTCCCGGTACGACGCCTCGGCCGCCCCCAGCTCGCCCCGCAGCCGATGCACCTCACCCTGCCGGTAGAAGGCCTTCCCGCAGACACGTTCGTTGAGCACGCCCTCCGCGAAACGCTCGCTGGCGCGCCGCGCCTCCTCGGCGGCCGCGTCCCACGCCCCCTGCAACTGCATGATCTCTGCGCGATGGACCAGGCACACGCCTGTGTGAGCCACCATCTCCGGCTGCTCTTCGCACCAGCCGGTCAGGGCGTCGGTCCACTCGCGGGCGCGACGTAGCTCGTACACGCTCTGCCAGAAGCCGATCGTGTTGCAGTAGACCATCCCGGTCACGATCGGCGACAGCTCCCGAGCTGCGACGGTGACCATCACCTCGTCCAGGAGTCGTAGACCGTCCTCGAAGCGCCCCTGCCTGACGAGTGCGTGGCCCTGTTCGTGAACGCCAATGGCGAACAAGTCACGATCTCCGAAGCGTGCGCCGATCTCCGCGATCTCGGATGCCGTTGCATACGCGGCTTCAGCGTCGCCCGCGATCGCGTGGCCCACGAGTGTCGGGATCAGCAGGTACCCGCGTTCGGCGCAGTCCTCCTCCTCTCGCTCGAGCAGACGTTGTCCTCGACCGAACCACCCGCTCGCAGGGCCTATCTCCCCGCGCAACATCAGGTTGTGCCCGATCCAGTACGCGCAGCGCACTGCCCGCGGGAAGTCGCCGGCGCCGAGGTGAGCGTGATGTGCGCGCTCGAGGGCGCCGGCGTAGTCGCCGTCGCGGCCGAGCATGTACGCGGACGTTGCGAGCAGCTCGAGCTCATCCGCGCCGAGGGTCGCAATCTGGTCGGCCCGCGACAGCGACTCGAAGGCATCCCGCCAGGCTCGCCGCGCGAAGGCCTCACGACCCCGCGAGACGAGCTCGGCCTCTTGCATGCGAGTCAATCTAACCCGGCGCCTTCGGATCGTTGCGACAAGCACCTGTCCCCAAGTCCTATCTCCGGACGACCTCGTCGGGGCTGACGAGATGAGCGTCGACGGCGCCGCCCTGAAGCCGCTCGCGCCGAAGCCCGACAGAGAGAGGGAGCCGTCACGTGACCACCCGCCGCTATCGCTTCTCACCGAACGCCCGGCTTCGCCAACGCGCGTCCACGCGGCTTTGCTCGTTGGTCCGCTGCTCTGGGTCGCTCGTCGCCTTGAGTGTCGTCGTCCGGCGTGGAGACGCGATTGCTCTCGGGCTCGCGGTCACGGCGGCGTGTAGCTCGCGCCCGTGTGATGTCAGACCAGCCCATGTCAGGAAAGTCGACGTCGAACACCGTGAAGGCGTCGACAAGTTGCGGGATCACGAGCTGGAAGTGATCGAGCTGAGTGCGAACCGTGTGCAGCAGGATCAGCGCCGGGCCGGACCCGGCCTTCAGGTATCGCAGGCGCGTCCCGTCGGCGAGCGTGGCGTACTCGACCGCCCCTGACGGAGACCAGGTCCTCGTGTAGTCGCTATTGGGGCGGGATTCCGTTCCCAGCACGTTCTCCTTGCGCGGCTGTTCGTTTCGGCGACGGTAGCGGTCGGCGGGTCGCTCTACATGACGTCGACGATTGGGAAGCGAGGATCGGCGTCGAGGCAGGCGGCGGCGAAGAGCGCGGTGCCGACGTCGCCCGTGAAGAGCGAGTACCGGCGCCGGCCATTCGCGGTCGCGATTCGCTCTGCTTGGGCGAGCGCGTGGACAGCGAAGCGGCGGGCGCGTTCAAGCCAGCGGTCGTCGCCGGTACGGGCGAACGCCTTCAAGAGCGCGAAGCCGTTGCCTGACGTTCCGTGGCAGAGACCGTGGCCTTTCTCGTCCCGGTGGGCGCCCGCACGCCAGACGAGCTCGGCGCCGGCGAGCACGAGGTCCTCGTCCAGGTAGTCCCAGGCGCCTGCCAGGACACCGGGCGCGCCCGTGCAGAACTGGAGACAGATCCGACCGTCACGTGGCCGCTCGAGCTGCGGACGCGGCGTGCCGGGCCAGTTGGCGAGGCCGTCCTCGCGGAAGGAATGTCGCGAGAGAACGGCCGCGCTCTCGCCCGCGATGGCATCGTCGGACTCGAAGCGCAGCAGAGCGAGTGTGTTCCCCGCGACGCCGTGCAGCGTGCTCAGGCCGCGGTAGTCGTCGTCCTGCCGCCACAGCCCGTCGTCGCCGCGGCGCGCCCGGAGCGCGGTCGCCGACTCGCGCGCCGCCTCGTCCCACCGGCGCTCGCCGGTCCATTCGCCCATCGCCAAAGCGGCGAGGAGCGTCCCGGGCGCTCCCCAGCTGATGTCGTCCGTCGGGTTGTCGACGTTCCCGCGAACGAGCGCGTGCAGCTCGTCCGCGAGCGACGGGTCGGAGGTCAGCCGAAAGGCGACGAGCAGCGCTCCCGTATCGCCGGAGACGAGCGCACCCGGACGGTAATGCACATCCGCCGAGAAGTCCGGCGTCGCCCGCTCGAGCGCGATCGCCCCCGTCACGGCCGCGTCGAGGTCGTGCGACGACTCGGCATAGCCGCGCTTGCGAAGCTCATCGAGTGCCCAGATCACGCCGGCCGCACCGACGTACAGGCCGGATAGCGGCTGCGGCTTCTCCCGCGCATCCCACTCGTGTGCAGGCCAGAGCGCCGTCGGATCGAACGCAGCGTCGGCGTCGGCAACGATCGCAGCGATCGCGTCCTCGACGTGGGCCGGAACCCACGGCTCGTCGATCAGAGCATCGAACCTCGTCGGCTCGTAGAGCATCTGTCTTCCCTCCTAGTCGATCCAGCTCTCGGCAGCCCAGGCAGACAACTACGGCTGCGGACGCGAAGATGGGATCAACTAGGCCGGATACGCCACGACCGCGAGTCTAACGAGCACAACCAGCCCTCGTAGGCACGGTTCGCGATGCAAGAGCTCCATTGGATGCTTGGCGCTGGGATGGTTCCCGTTTTAGGGAGACGGAGAGAGCGTGCTCGCGCACTGCGGGTTGTCCCGCCTGAAAGGGGCGACCGGCTGGCCGCCCCCCTCCTTGCGGCGTCATCGACTACCTAATTGGACTCTGCACCGATCTG
>JBKPLV010000009.1:0-1804 GCA_046731795.1 Actinomycetota bacterium
TCGTCACGTCGTCGGCGGTGATGACGATTCCGCCCTTCACGATCGTTCCCGGCTCGCCGACGAGCGTCTGCGCACGATCGAGGACGAGTGGCCCCTGGTGGACGCCTGCGTCCAGGTGAACCGTCGGCGGCTGTGTCGCCGAGGCCGTCCCGACGACGAGCAGGACCGCGAGCGGCGCCGCGAGCAGGAGCGCGGTGCCCGCCTCGCCCAATTCGCCCCCGTCTTCGGCATAGCTGAGCCGCAGCAGGGGGAGCCCGGCGTGCCCGAGCACCTGGGCCAGGAGCCACGACGCCACGAAGAACCAGACCGCAGGCTCGAGTGGCGCGGCGACGTCCAGCCAGCGCACGAGCACCATCGTCGCGCCGAGCTCGAGCGCGCCGAGCGGAAGAGCGAACCAGCCGGGTTGGAACGCGAGGACGCGGTCGTAGAGCACGGCGTCGAGGGCGAGCTGGGCGATGAGCATCGACCCCACGAGCTCGAGCGGCCACCACGCCCCCAGGACGTACGTCGCGATGCAGGCAGCGACGAACGGGATCACGACCGCCGCGAGCCGCGACTCGATCCGACCCCTCAGCGTGTAGGACATGTCTCCACCCGGCGCAGGAACCGGCGCGCGACGTACTTCATCCCCACGAGCGTGTCCGCGGCGGGGTACGCCCACTGCGCGGGAGCGCCGGCGAGCGACAGCGTTCGCGATTCCGTGGTGAGCGCCGGCACGGTTGCGTCCGGAGCGAGCACGATCCAGCCTTCCCGGGTCTCCAGCCCGTGCTCGTCGACGAGCGAGCTGAGCAGAGGGTCGTGCCGGAATCCCCGCCGAAACCCGGTCGCGCAGATGACCTGCGGCTCCCCGTTGACGGACGCCTCGACCCGGAAGCGCCCCTCGTGTCGCGCAAGCTCGAGCGGCTCGTCCCAGGCCTTGCCCGGCGGATACGACGGCTCGCCGAGGCGGCGGAGCAGCTCGACGCGCTCGGTGGGCCTTGTCGCGTGGAACGAGCTCAGTCCCCGTTTAGAGAACAGCGGCCGCGGCAGGTTGAGCGGACGGCGCACCGGCTCGTGCCTGCGCACCGAGACCACCTCGGCTCCTGCGGCGAGGGCGTTCAGCCACTCGGTCGCCGCCGCCATGCCTGCGCCGACGATGGCGACTCGCGATGCGTACTCGTGCGGCTCGTACGCATGGACCGCTCGCGCGTCGTTCTCGAGCTCCGGAGGAACCGCGAGGCCCGGGTGCCCGGGCGCGACGAGCACGTGCCGGAACACGCCCGCGTCGTCGACCGCGAAGCCGCCACCCTCGGCGCGCACCGCGCGCACGCGACGACGCACGAAGCTCTCGTCCCAGCCGCGGCGCTCACGTAGCTCGGCGACGTGCCGGAGGAAGTCCGAGACGCTCGGCCGGTAGCGGTTGCAGACGGTTTGAAGCAGCGGGCCGACCGAGCCCGTGCGCAGCGCCTCGCGTGGTGCGAGACCAGGAAACGAGTGCGGATAGCAGTGCCCGTCGCTCTCGGAGCGCATCCGCTGCTGCCGGATTGCCTCCGCCTGCGGTCGCCAGGCGGCGACCGGGTCCCGGTCGGTCCCGAACACCGCGATCTCGCCCGGCTCGAGGCCGCCGTGCCGGAGCGTCACGTACGCGACGAAGCCGGCCAGACCTCCACCGACGATCGCGCATCGCCCGTCCATCGTCTCCTACTTCACGGACCCCGCCAGCATGCCCTGGACGAAGTAGCGCTGGAACGCCAGGAAGACGACGAGGGGGAGCGCGAGAGAGATGAAGGCGGCCGGCGCGATGATCTCGATGTTCGAGCCGAAC
>JBKPLV010000010.1:0-5426 GCA_046731795.1 Actinomycetota bacterium
GATCGCCATGAACGCGCCGTGCCCGAGCGAGATCTGGCCCGTGTAGCCGGTGAGGATGTTGAGGCCGAGGAGGGCGACCAGGAAGATGCCGACGTCGGCCCACTCGCGGGCCTTGAAGTCGCTGATGAACGCCGGGAGCGCCGCGACCGCGACGACGAAGGCCGCAAAGGCGACGAAGCCGATGATTCTCAGGAGGCGCGGAGTCATACCCGCTTCACCTCAGGCCTCCCGAAGATCCCCTGCGGCCGGACGACGAGAACGACCAGGATGATCAGGAGCGCCGCCGGCAGGCGCAGCTCCTCCGTGAACCAGCTGACGGCGTCGTACTGGCTCAGGTAGCCGAGAAGGTTGAGGAGGACGCCGATTGTCAACCCGCCGACGACGGCTCCGAGGGGCGAGTCGATGCCGCCGAGCACCGCCGCGGCGAAGGCGTAGATGAGGACCGCGGCCATCATGTTCGGGTCGAGACCGACCGTCGGCGCAGTCAGCATTCCGGCGACGGCGCCAAGCAGCGCGGCGAGCCCCCACCCGAGCGCGAGCATCCACGAGACGCGGACGCCGACCAGCCGCGCCTCCTCGGGGTTCACGGCCACCGCGCGCAGCGCGAGCCCGACCTTCGTGTACTGGAAGAGCGCCCACAGCAGGGCCACGATCCCCAGCGCGACCGCGATCGTGCCCACGTCCTGCGCCGAGACGATGACGCCGCCGATGTCGTACGTGTCGGTGCCGAACGGGCTCTGCAGCTGCTTCGGCTCGCCTCCCCACTTCCATACGACGAAGCCGTTGATCGCGACGAGGAGCCCGATCGTGACGATGACGATCCGGAGCACGTTCCCTCGCTCGACGGGGCGGATGACGACCCGGTGGATCGCCACGCCGCCGACGAAGGACAGCGCCAACGTCGCCGCGAACGCCGGCCAGTAGTGCCATCCGTGCTCGGCGACCAGCGCCCACGCGATGTACGTGGCGAGCGTCGCCATCTCCCCCTGCGCGAAGTTGATGACCCCGGTCGAGCGGTGGATGATCACGAGCGCGAGCGCCAGCAGCGCGTAGATCCCGCCCGACGCCAGTCCGGAGACGATCTGCTGCAGGAAGTCCGTGAAGGCGGCGAGGACCATCAGTACCCCAGGTAGCTCCGCCGGACCGACTCGTCGTCGCGCAGCTCGTTGCTCGTCCCGGTGAGGGCGACGCGACCCACCTCGAGGACGTAGGCGCGGCTGGACGCGTTCAGCGCGATGCGTGCGTCCTGCTCGACGACGAGCACGGTGAGGCCCTCCTTCTCGTTCAGCTCGCGGACGATGCGGAAGAACTCGCGCACGACGAGAGGCGCGAGGCCGAGCGAGGGCTCGTCGAGGAGGAGGAGCCTGGGCCTGCCCATGAGCGCCCGCCCGAGCGCGAGCATCTGCTGCTCACCGCCCGAGAGCGTGCCCGCACGCTGGCTTCCGCGGTCGAGCATCCACGGGAAGTACTCGGCGACGCGCTTCAGGTCCGTCTTCACGGAGCGGTCGCGGCGCGCGTATGCGCCGAGGCGGAGGTTCTCCGTCACCGTGAGGTCGACGAACGTGCCGCGGCCCTCCGGAACGTGCGCGATGCCGGCTCGCGCCGCCGCCTCGGGCCCGCCCTTGAGTTGCTTGCCGTCCAGCTCGATCACGCCCGAGCGCGAGACGGTCCCGGAGATGGCGCGGAGCGTCGTCGTCTTCCCGGCCCCGTTGGCGCCGAGCACGGCGATGACCTCCCCCTCGCGGACGACGAGCGAGACGTTGTACAGCGCCTGCACGGGTCCGTAGCGCGCGGCGACCGCGTCGAGCTCGAGGAGGGTCTTCATGCCTCGCCCTCCGCGTCCGTGTCCGGCTCGGTGTCAGACACCGGGCTCGAGCTCGGCTCAAAGGAGCCGTTCGGCAACTCGGTGTCGGACACGGCGATCTCCGGCTCGTGCTCGTCCTCGACGCCGAGGTAGGCCTCGATCACGGCGGGATCCGCGCGCACCTCCGCCGGCGAACCCTCGGCGATCTTCCGCCCGAAGCTCAGGACGTTGACGTGGTCCGAGATGCGCATGACGAGATTCATGTGGTGCTCGACGAGAAGCACGGTGAGCGCGAAGTCGTCGCGGATCCTCTTGATGAACTCGCCGAGCTCGAACACCTCCTCGTGGTTCAGCCCGCCGGCCGGCTCGTCGAGGAGGAGCAGGCGGGGCTTCGCGACGAGCGCGCGAGCGAGCTCCACGCGCTTCTGCGTGCCGTAGGGCAGCGCCGCGGCCGGGACCAGCGCGCGCTCGCGCAACCCGACGACGTCGAGCACCTCGAGCGCGTCGGCCTCGCCGACCTTCCGGCCGCGGCCGTGCGCGCCGACCAGCACGTTCTCGAGCACGGACATCGTCCGGAAGAGCTGGATGTTCTGGAACGTGCGGGCGACGCCCTTCCGGACGATCTTGAACGGGGGCTGCTTGAGGAGCGACGCCCCGTCGAGCAGCACGTCGCCGGCGTCGGGCCGGTACAGGCGCGTGATGACGTTGAACGCCGTCGTCTTGCCCGCGCCGTTCGGCCCGATCAGGCCCGAGATCTGGCCTTCCTCGACGTCGAAGGAGATCCCGTCGAGGGCGACGATGCCGCCGAAGCGCAGCGTGACGTCCCGTACCTCCAGGAGGGCCATCAGCAGGGGACCCTAAACGGGCCCGCCCCGGCGTACCAAGGAAGCGAAGGCAGCTAGCGGACGATCAGCTCGTAGCCGTACGCGGCCTGGCGCGGCGACCAGATGCGCAGGCGCGCGCCCGCAGGTGCGGAGACCGTGATCGAGAAGAACCCGTTCTCGTCCGTCCAGCGCGTGCCGCCGATCCAGCTCGCGTTGTCGTCCTCCTCGAGCCGCACCCGGAACGGCTGCTTTCCCGAGCCCGAGCGGACCTGCCCCCAGAGGCTGACGCGACCCCCGCGCCGCGCGGTCTGAACCAGCGGGAAGCGAAACGCCGCAAAGGCCGGCTTCTTGTCGCCGTCCTCGGTGAGGAACCCGCTCTGCCAGCCGGCAGGGCTCGGGTCGTCGCGCACCATGAAGAAGATCAGCATCTGCACCGACGCGGCGCGGAACGCGCGGAGCGCCGCGCTCGAGACGTACGTGGCCTGCTTCTCGGGCGAGACGCCGAGGAAGATGTCGGGCGGATTCGTCTGGTACCCGTACTCGGTGAGCCAGATCGGCTTGTGCCCGAACGCGTGCACGACCTCGCGCTCGAGCCGCTCGAGATCGGCCATCGTGATCGTCTGGCAGTTCACGCACTTCGGCCCCCAGGGCGTCTCGCTCTGCGGCCGCCCGGGGTACGGGTTGTGCGCGTACGCGTCGAGCTTGGCATGAGCGGAGCCCATCGCGCGGATCCAGGGCACGGGGGACACTCCGGCCGAGCCCGCACGCGGCGCCGTCACGCCGCCGGCGACCTTCACGCCCGGGATGGCGGCGTGCAGCTCCGCGTAGGCGGGGTTGAGAAGCGTCTCGACGTACGTCTTGGCGCTGGTCGGTCGCAGGAAGGCGGTCCGGTTCGGCTCGTTCCAGATCGTCCAGTGACGGATCCACGGGTACCGGCGCCCGGCCGCGTACGCGAAGTTGGCGAACGCGGTGCCGGACGACGGCAGCACCCAGTTGACGCCGCGGCCTCCGTTCGCCCAGCTCGGAATGCCGTACAGCGTCACGACCGGCTCGATGCCGTGTCGGCGCAGACCGCGCAGGACCGCGTCGAAGTCGTCCCAGCGATACGCGGGGTCGTCCGGGTCGCGCGGGCTGCGCGGCTGCTTCCTCGCAACCTGGTCCCACCGGACCGTGAAGCGCACGACGTCGGGACCGAGGCTCGCGAGCTCGTTCAGGCGCGAGGCGAGCGTCCCGGGACCGTGGGCGAGCCAGGCATCGTCGGCTACGCCGAAGGCGAGATCACGCGTCGAGCGCGGTGCACTCGAGCCGGACGCGGTGAGAACGAGGCTCGCGCACGTGGCGGCCACGAGGGCCGCCGAGACGCGCAACCCGATCCTCATCGGCCACGCCTCCAGCGGACGACCGCGGCGGTCAGGCCACCCGAGACGAGCGCCGCGAGAATCGCTCCGAGGACGGCGACCTCGGCCGGAAAGGCGCGCAGCGGGTCGCCGCCGGTGGACTCGCTCGCGAGGCGGCGCGCCGACAGCTCCCCGTTGACGGAGGGCTTCGCATTCGGCTTGCGGCTGGCGGCGATCGCCGCCCGCCTGATGTCGTCGGCGGCGGTCGTATACGCGCGGAGGTCCTCGGGCAGCGCGTCGATGGCCGCCTCGTAGCACTCCGGCGAGTAGTGGGAGTCGAGGGTACCGCGGGTCCAGTCGTCGAGGACGGCCTCGGCGCAGGCGGGCCGGTCGGCTCGGGCGCCGTCCGGCGCGACGAGAGCGACAGTCGCGATGAACGCGACTACCAGGGCGACGATCGAGCTACCTCTGACAACGTGAGCGCACGATTCGTGCGGCATCGTCCGTAGGTACCCTCCTCCGGTCATCCTCTACCGTTCCCGCTCGGCTTAAGGCGTAGCTGATGACCCGGTAAGGGCTTTGTAAGACGTGGTGACGGTTTGGCCAACGCCGGCAGCCCTTCTCGCGGGATTCCAGCTCCGCTGCAGAGGGACTAGGATCGCCCTCGATGGATCTGCGCGACACGCCGGAGGAGGCTGCGTTCAGGTCGGAGCTTCGCACCTGGCTCGAGGAGCACCTCCCCGAAGGGCTGCAGGGACACCGCGGCGGCGCGACGCGCTTCGAGGGCCCTGAGATGCGCGCGTGGAGCCGCGCGCTGTACGAAGCCGGTTACGTGGGTCTGACGTGGCCCGAGGAGTACGGCGGCGGCGGAGCACCGTACACACATCAGGCGATCTTTCTCGAGGAGATGGCCCGCGCGGAGGCGCCGCCGCACATCGGCGTCATCGGCATCGGGATGGCCGGACCGACGATCATCGCCCAGGGCACCGAGGAGCAGAAGGCGCGCTACCTCCCGCCACTCCTCTCCGCCGAGGAGATCTGGTGCCAGGGCTTCTCCGAGCCCGGCGCCGGGTCGGATCTCGCAGGCGTACGCACGAGCTCGCGGATGGACGACGGCCACTTCGTGGTGAACGGCCAGAAGGTGTGGTCGTCGTTCGCCCACATCGCCGACTTCTGCATCCTGCTGACGCGCTCGGATCCCGACTCGACGCGCCACGCCGGCCTCACGTACCTCATCGTCGACATGCACGCCCCGGGAGTGGAAGTGCGACCCCTCCGACAGATCACCGGCGAGTCCGAGTTCAACGAGATCTTCTTCACCGACGTCCGCGTACCGACGGAGAACCTGCTCGGCGATGTCGGCGGGGGCTGGCAGGTGGCGATGACGACCCTCCTGCACGAGCGCGGGACGCTCGGCTTTGCGCTGCAGGCGACGCTCGAGGTGCAGATCCGGAAGCTCGT
>JBKPLV010000011.1:0-4365 GCA_046731795.1 Actinomycetota bacterium
CGGGGATCTCGAGACCGCCGCGCAGGCACGCGTCTCCATGGGCACGCTCGAGCTACGACGCGACGTTGCGCGCGGGCGGCGCGTCCTCGAAGACTTCGTCGCGGAATCCCGGACGACACGACTCGTACAGGCGGCCAGGGCGCTCAACAACCTCGGGGCCTGGGGCGTGCTCACCTACGACCACACGCTCGCGGACGCCTTCCTCCCCGATGCGCTCGAGCACTGCACCCGGTACACGCTCGATCTCTGGAGGATCAACGTCCTCGCCTTCGTCGCGCGCAATCACCTGGATCAGGGCCGCTGGACCGAGGCAGCGGAGGCCGCCACGGACCTGCTCCGGGATCCCCGGGAGTCACCGTGGCCCCGGTGCGAGGCCCTGCGCGTGCTCGCCCTGGTTCGGGCCCGCCGCGGCGATCCGGGCGCTCGGGAGGCGCTGGACCAAGCTTCGAACGCGGGACTCTCACCGGAAGAGCTCTCCGCCGTGATCGACCTGGCCGCGGCACGCGCCGAGGTCGCGTGGATCGAGCGTCGTCCCGAGGAGGTCGATCGCCTGACCGCGAGCGAGCTCGCCGCCGCGCTCGAGCGCGGAGCGACCGACGACGCGACACGCCTCGCGTACTGGCGAAGGCTGGCCGGCGTCGAGACCGACCCGAACGAAGCCACAGGGCCGTACGCCGCCGACCTCGCCGGTGACTGGCACGCCGCCGCCGAGGAATGGTCACGGCGCGGCTGCCCGTACGAGTCCGCGCTCGCGCTGTCGGAAGGGGGCGTGGAGGCGCTTCGGCGCGCCCACTCGACCGCTCGGGAGCTCGGAGCCCAGCCGCTTGCGACCCTGGTCGCGCGGCGGCTGCACCAACTCGGCGCGAATGGCGTCCCGCGAGGACCGCGTCCCTCGACCCGCGCCAACCCTGCGCAGCTGACCGGCCGCGAGCTCGAGGTGCTCAGGCTGGTCGCCGAGGGCCTTCGAAACGCCGAGATCGCAGACCGCATCGTCGTCTCCCGGAGGACGGTCGACCACCACGTCTCGGCGATCCTCCGGAAGCTCGAGGCCAGGACGCGCGTCGAGGCCGTTTCAGCCGCCGGTCGCCTCGGGCTTCTGCAAGACCAGTAGGCCCGCACGGCAAACCTAGGCATTTGCGCCGATGTGCAGTGGGCGGCCGCTCCCTACCGTCGAGTCGTCCAACTCGCGATGGGAGAGGGGATGCAGACGTATCTGGTGGTCAGGCGCTCGGCCTGGCGCTCGGAGCAGGCGCAACGCGACGCAGACGCGCGCTCCAGTGCCGAAGCGGAGCGTCTGGGCCACGAGATCGCGTGCATCTACAGCTACGTGCTGGAGGAATGCGATCGAACGCTGGGCAGCTTCTGCGTCGTCCAGGCGACGAGCCCGGAGGCGGTCCGGCGACATGCGACCGCCGCCGACCTTCCCGTCGACGAGATCGTAAAAGTCGTCGGCGCGGGTGTCCTCTCGTGAGACCCGGTTGGCGAGACAGAGGGAGGGAACGATGAGAGTTCGAGCACTACTGGTGGTCGCGCTGGTGCTACCCGTGATCGGAGCGGTCGTGGCCTCGAGCATCGCCTTGGCGGATGGTCAGGACGACCTCGCCCCGCTGCGCAACGCGATCGCGCCCTATCACGACCTCGACGCGGCTCGGGCCGCGGGCTACGTCACCGAGCTCCCGCAGACGGAGGCCTACGGCGGGGGAACCTGCATCGCGAACGGCGACCAGGGAGCCATGGGCATCCACCTCGTCGACACGCGCCCGGGCGGACGCCTCGACGGGACGCTCGATCCGACCGAGCCCGAGGCGCTCCTGTACGAGCGCCGCACCGACGGGACGCTGAAGCTGACGGGCGTGGAGTACATCGTCGCCGGCGGTCCACAGCCCGAGCTCTATGGGCAGCCCTT
Organism: Actinomycetota bacterium; assembly: GCA_046731795.1. Classification (GTDB taxonomy): domain Bacteria; phylum Actinomycetota; class Thermoleophilia; order Gaiellales; family Gaiellaceae; genus GMQP-bins7. The sequence goes on from JBKPLV010000011.1 coordinate 1,907, forward strand.
CGCCGACACGAACCTCGCCCGCTACGGCAACCCGGGCGCCAACGTGTGGACGCTCCACGCGTGGGTCTTCAAGCCCAACCCCGGCGGCATGTTCGACCCCTGGAACACGCGGGTGAGCTGCTGAGAGACGAGCACTGCGCGGAGAGCGCCGGACAAGGGGGAAGGTGCCCGGCGCGCCTCCGCGCACCTGACGCGCCGCGGGGGGCAGCGGAGGCCCCTCGCGGCGCAGTTCGTTATCTCGCCGCGGTAGGTAGCAGCTCTTGCCCGAAGGCGGCTCGCTCGACGAACTCGCCGATTCCCGGCTCCGCCACCAGCTCACCGTCTTCGACGAGCACGTTGCCGCGCAGGAGGACCACGTCGGGCGAGCCCGTGACCTCGGTGCCCTCGTAGAGGTTGTAGTCCGTCTTCGAGTGCTGGTCGGCAGCAGTGATCAGGTGCCGCCGCTCGGGATCGAAGACGACGATGTCGGCGTCGGACCCGGGCGCGATCGTGCCCTTGCGCGGATAGAGCCCGAACAGCTTGGCCGGGTTGGTCGCGAGCAGCTCCACCATCCGGTTCAGCGAGATGCGGCCGGTGCGAACACCGAACTCGTGGATCATGTGCAGCCGGTTCTCGAGACCGGGACCGCCGTTCGGGATCTTCGAGAAGTCGTCCTTCCCGAGCGTCTTCTGAGCGGCCCAGCTGAAGGCGCAGTGGTCGGTCGAGATCACCGAGAGGATGTCCGAGCGCACGGCGTGCCACAGCACCTCCTGGTTCTCGATGGGCCGCGGCGGCGGCGTGTACACGTACTTCGCTCCCTCGAAGTCCGGCCGCTCGAGGTAGGTGTAGTCGATGAAGAAGTACTGCGTGCACGTCTCGCCCCACACGTCCCAGCCCTGCTCCCGGGCACGCGCGATCGGCTCGACCGCCTCCTTGCAGGAGACGTGCACGACGTAGAGCGGCGCGCCGGCCACGCGCGCGAGCTGGATCGCGCGGTTCGTCGCCTCACCCTCGGTCTCGGGCGGACGCGTCAGCGCATGGAAATGCGGCGCGGTGTTCCCGGCAGCGAGCGCCTGCTTCACGAGGACGTCGATCGCGTCGCCGTTCTCGGCGTGGACCATGACGAGCGCGCCCGTCTCCGCGGCGACCTCCATCGTCCGGAAGAGCGTCTCGTCGTCGACCATGAGCGCGCCCTTGTAGGCCATGAAGAGCTTGTAGGAGGTCACTCCCTGCTGCGGGAGCTCGGCCAGCTCCTCGAGCGAGCCACCCTCACGAAGGTCGGTGACCGCCATGTGGTAGCCCATGTCGATCACCTGCCTGCCCTCGGCCTTCCCGCGCCACTCCACGAGCGCCGAGGCGAAGCTCGAGCCGGGCGGCTGGATCACGAAGTCGACGTGACACGTCGTCCCTCCGAACGCCGCCGCCGTCTGTCCGGAGGTGACGTCGTCGATCGTGACCGTGCCGCCGAACGGCATGTCGAGATGCGTGTGCGGATCGACGCAGCCCGGAAGCACGTACTTGCCCGTCGCGTCGATCACGCGGTCCGCCTCGACGTCGAGCGACTCGCCGATCATCGAGATGCGCTCGCCATCGACGTAGACGTCGCCGACGTAGTCGTCGGCGGCCGTGATGATCCGCCCGCCTGAGATCAATGTCGACACGTCACAACCTCCATTCGCTGTGAGGCCCCGGGCCGAGCCGTAGCCGGCCCGGAGCCGTGTGCCTGTCGTTACTTACCGCCTTCTTTCAGGACGACGACCTTCTTCCTGAAGCTCTTGCCATAGACGTCGACTCCCTGCTTCTTCAGATCTGCCACCGCCTTCTTCGCAAGGTCGGTCCGATATGACGCCTTCGAGGCCGGCTTCTTGATGACCTTGAAGTCGAGCGAGATCTTCGCGGTCTTCGCATAGTCGGCCGGGTTCATGACGCCGATCCCGAGCTTGTTCGGCCAGATGAGGGCATTGACCTCATTCATCTGCCAGCGCTGGTGCCCCCTCGGGAGCGCCGTGCCCTGCGAGACCACGATGTTCGTGCACTCCACGTAGTGGTCACGGCAGTAGATCCACCCCTTGAACGTCGCCTCGAGGAATTTCACCGCCGTCGCCTGGTTCGCCTTGCTCTTGATCCAGTCGCCGCGGACGAAGATCCCGTCCTGAAGCATGCCGGTGCCGAGGTCGGAGTACTTGAACACCTTGAGGTCGTTCATGGTGTAGAGCTTGCCGGTGTCCGGGTTCTTCGTCTCGAGAACCTGGGCGAGCTCGTTGTACGTCATCGCCGACGCGGCGTCGATCTCGTGCTTCAGGAACGCGACCATGTCGAACTGCTGCTGCACGAGGCTCACGTCCTTGTCCGGATCCATGCCGTACTTCACGAGCGCAGCGCGCTGCTCGAACTCGTTCCCGAAGATCCAGACACCGAATTTCTTTCCGCGCATCTGCTTGAAGTTCGAGATGCCGTCCTTCTTCCAGGTCACCTCGGTC
>JBKPLV010000012.1:0-3849 GCA_046731795.1 Actinomycetota bacterium
GTGATGGCCGGCGATCGCGCGTGCGCAGCAGAACGGTAGTCTCGCCGCCGTCCACGAAGGCTCCAGGAGGTGCGATGACCGATCTCTGGGAAGACGAAGGCTTCGGCAGCGCGGGTGCGCCGCCCGACGAGGGCGACGAGAGCCTCGAGTCCGCCCTCGAGGATCAGCTCGACGATCCGGCCGAGCTCGATGACGACGACCGGGACGAAGGCGAGGAGTGATGCAGTTCTCCGAGCTGCTTCCCAAGCGCCGGATGGTGCGTCACTACGCGCCGGAACCGGTCTCGCCGGAGGCGCTCGAACGCATCGTCTCGACGGTCCGTCGTGCTCCGAGCGCGGGCTACAGCCAAGGGCAGCGGCTCCTGGTCGTGACCGAGGACGAGGGACGCGCCGAGCTCGTGCGGATCGCGAATGCAGCATGGGGTGAGCGCGGCGACGGCCTCGAGCCGTGGTTCGAGAGCGCGCCCGCGCACGTCTTCGTCTGCCTCCGCGAGGCGGACTACCACGAGCGCTACCGGCAGGAGGACAAGCTCGTCGACGGCACGGAGATCGAGTGGCCCGTCCCGTTCTGGTACGTGGACGCGGGCGCCGCGCTCATGCTCGTCCTTCTCGCGGCGATCGACGAAGGGCTCGCCGCCGGCGTCTCCGGGGTGCCGACGGACGTCGCAGCCGAGATCGGCGCGGCGTTCGGGATCCCCTCCGACGTGACGATCGTCGCGCACGTGACGATCGGCGTCCCGGCTCCCGATCCGGGCTGGAGCGCAGTGACGAGCCGTCGTACGAATCCGCGCCGCGCAGCGTCCGACAGCGTTCACTGGGAACGCTGGTAGCCACCGCGCCTAGCGGATCGCGAAGCCGGACAGCTCCTCGGGCGCTTCCTCGAAGACGTCCAAGCGATCGACTCGCGCTCCGCGAGGCCCTTCGTGGCACAGTCTCACGAGGGCGTCGACCTCGCCCTCCGGCCCCTCGAACACCGCCTCGACCGTTCCGTCGGAGTTGTTCCGCACCCAGCCCGCCACGCCCCGCCTAGCGGCGCGACGGCGCACGGTGTCGCGGAAGAACACCCCTTGCACGAAGCCGTGCGCGACGATGCGGCGCCGGATCATCCCAGTCGAACGATGCCCTCCGGATCGATCTCCACGTCGACCCTGTCGCCGACCATGGGATGCTCGAGGGACGCGACGATCGCCTGCAGGCGGCGGCCGTCGTCGAGCCGCACGACGAGCTGTACCGTCGGGCCCGTCCGCGCCGTCTCCTCGACGATCCCGTTCCCGTCCGCCGCGGGCCGCACGGTCACCGCCTCGGGCCTGATCGCCGTGGTCGCGTCGACGTTCGCGATCCCGAGGAAGCGCGCCGTGTCCGCGTCGTGCGGGTGCGCCCAGAGCTCGTCCGGCGTGGCCACCTGAACGATCCGGCCGGAGCGCATGACGGCCGTGCGATCGCCGAGCGCGAACGCCTCGGCGTGATCGTGGGTCACGTAGACGGCGGTCAGCTCGAGCGCGTCGAACAAGGTGCGAAGATCCTCGAGCAGGCGGTCGCGGAGCCGACGGTCGAGCGAGCCGAGCGGCTCGTCCAGGAGCAGCACGCGCGGCTCCGGCGCGAGCGCACGGGCGAGCGCGACGCGCTGCTGCTCGCCGCCCGAGAGCGAGCCCACCGGGCGTCGCTCGAACCCGGTCAGGCCGACCAGCTCGAGCAGCTCGGACGTGCGCCGGGCGACCTGCGCGGCTGAGTCTCCGCGCATCCGCAGCCCGAAGGCGACGTTACCGAAGACGTCGCGGTGCGGGAAGAGCGCGTGATCCTGGAAGACCAGTCCGATGCCTCGACGGTGCGGCGGGACACCCGCGAGATCCGCGCTGTCGAGGAGCACGCGCCCCGCATCGGGCACCTGCAGGCCCGCGAGGACGCGAAGCAGCGTCGTCTTGCCGCAGCCGCTCGGGCCGAGGATCGTGACGACCTCACCGTCCTCCACGTCGAGCGACGCACCGTCCAGCGCCGCCTTCCCGTCGAAGCGGACGCTGAGGTCCTCGGCGCGCAGCATCTAGAACCACCCGCGTCGGCGCGGCCGCAGCCGTTCGACGAGGAGCACCGAGACGACCGTGACGACCATCAGCACGACGGCGAGCGCGTAGGCCTGCGCGACGTTCGTCTCGCCGGGCCGCCCGAGGAAGCGAAAGATCGCCACCGGGAGGGTGGGGCGGTCGGGGCGCGCGAGGAAGACGGTCGCGCCGAACTCGCCGAGCGAGATCGCGAACGCGAATCCGGCGGCGACGGCGAGCGCGCGAGAGACGATGGGCAGGTCTATCTCGCGCCGCACGCGGCCCGGCGAGGCGCCGAGCAGCGCGGCCGCCTCGCGCTGCCGGGGGTCGATGGAGCGGAGCGTCGGCGCGACGATCCGCACGACGAAGGGGATGGCGACGAGCGACTGCGCGACGGGGACGATCCACGGCGCCGCGCGGAAGTCGAGTGGGGCAGTGTCGAAGGCGATGAGGAAGCCGAGCCCCAGCATCACCGCCGAGACGCCGAGTGGGAGGAGCACGAGCGCGTCGAGGATCCGAGATCCCCGTGCGTCCGCCACCGCATACGCCGAGAGACCTCCGACGAGCACGGCGATGAGCGTCGCGGCAGCCGCGTACAGCACCGAGTTCACGATCGCCTCCCAGGGTGCGACGAGCAGCACGCTCGTCTGGTCGCCGAGCGCCCGATACGCGTCGAGATCGTGTCCGCCGCCGGCGCCGAGCGACCGCTCGACGAGGATTCCGAGCGGGATACCGAGGAAGAGCGCAAGCACGCCCAGCCCCACTCCGACCACGAGCCGGTCGCGCCACGTGCGCACACGCTGCAGCGTCTCGATCTCCGGGCGGAGAGGCGCGAGGAACACGAGGCGGCTCTCGAGGTGCGTTGCAACCCACACTGCCGCGAGCACGCAGACGAGCTGCACGAGCGAGAGCAACGCGGCCGCTCGCAGGTCGAAGAGACGGACGGCCTGGTTGTAGATCTCGGTCTCGATCGTCGAGTAGCGCGGGCCGCCGAGGATGAGGACGACACCGAACGACGTGAACGAGAAGAGGAAGACGATCGCGCCGGCCGCGGCGAGTGCGGGGGCGAGCAGCGGGAGCGTCACCTCGCGGAAGCGCCGAGCCGGCGGGGCGCCGAGCGTGGAGGCGACCTCCGACAGGCGCGGATCGAGGCTCGCCCAGTACGTCCCGACGATCCGCACGACGACGGCGACGTTGAAGAACGCGTGTGCGGCGAGGATCGGCGCCCAGCCGTGCTCGACGCGTTCCGGAAGCACCGCCAGGAACGCGAGCGCGACCACCACGGTCGGCAGCACGAACGGGACGACGGTCAGCGCGCTCACGAGGGTCCGCCCGCGGAAGCGGTAGCGCGCGAGCGCGTATGTCGCGGGCAGCGCCACGGCGATGGTCAGGAGCGTCGACGCCGTCGCCTGCCACACCGTGAACCACACGACCTCGCGCGTCAGCGGATCGACGAGGACGTCGAGCGGCGAGTCGCCGGCGCCGCTCAGGCCCCGCTCGACGATCGAGGCGAGCGGATACAGGAAGAACAGACCGAAGAACGCGAGCGGAACCCCGTACGTCAGCGCGCGCCACGCGCGCGCGCTCATCGCACCACGATGTCCGTCCACGCGTCGACCCATTTCTCCCGGTTCGCCTCGATCTCCTCGGGCGAGAGCTCGAGCGGATGGGCGGGCACCAAGGCGAACTTCTCGAACTCGGGCGGGAGGGTCGCGTCGCGGCGGCCCGGGAACACGAACATCTGCAGCGGGATGTCCTCCTGGAAGCGCTTCGAGAGCATGAAGTCGATCAGCTTCCTCGCGCCGTCCTCGTTC
>JBKPLV010000013.1:0-5130 GCA_046731795.1 Actinomycetota bacterium
CCGCCCGCCCCGCGGTCGGCCGGCAAGCTCGAGCTCGTCCAGTTGCAGCGCGGCTTCCGCTGCCCGTACTGCGGGTCGACCTCGACGAGGCTCGAGAACCTCTTCGGCCCGACGCCCTGCCGCTCGATCCGCTACTGCGACGACTGCCGCCAGCCGTTCGAGCAGTTCAAGACGATCTAGCCACGGAGGGTCTCGTCCTGGGCGACCGGGCACCCGCAGTCGGCGCGTCGACCCCGATACGGCGGCTGTGCGCACGCGTCACGCCGAGAACGAGGGCGGTGCGAGCCCGAGCTTCTCGACGACCTGCTCGGCGGTGTCGAGCGCGCCTTCGACCCAGCCCTGGTCGAACGAGTACGCCTCGCCGCAGATGTACAGCCACTGCGAGGTGTCCGGTTGGAGGATCTGCTGCGCGACCTGGTCCGGCCGAACGCCGACGTTCCAGGTGTTGAACGCGCCGCCGTAGGGATCGTCGGACCAGTCCCTCCACGCCGCGCTGTACGGGTCAGGGACCTGCACGCCGTGGAAATCGGCGAGCAGCCGCTGGACTTCCGCGACCAGGTCGGCGCTGGGTGCCTGCTCGGCCCAATGGGGATCGGTCCCCGGCGGGCCGGTGGTCTGGAAGCGAGGCCCCGAGGAGATCCCCTCCCAGTACGTGGCGTCCAGGGTGTCGCAGTAGCTGGCCATGAGCAGCGACTTCGAGTTCGACGCGCTGTCGGGGCCGAAGTACCACGTCTGACCGATCGGGAGGTCCGTCGCGCTGGAGCCCGTCGTGATCCCGAGCTCGCCCCACCAGTTGCTGTCGTAGCAGCAGAAGATCTTCAGAACGGGCTGCCCGGTGACTGACGCGATGAGCTCCGGGACCGGGTCCTGTGCGAGGATCGAGCAGCTGAGCAGCTCGAGCGCACGGCGAGGCAGGGCGAGGACGACCGCGGTGGCCGTGCACGAGCTTCCGTCGGCGGCGGTCACCTCGAAGGTCGTCGCCCCCTGCGGCCCCGTCGTCACCGACTCGACGCTCGCGACCTGCGTGCTCATGAACGTCACGCCGCCGGCGTCTGTGAACGCGGACGCGAGCGTCAACGGCAGCTGGTCGTAGCCGCCCTCGAGCGTGTAGTACGACGCGTTGCCGTCGAGCATGTACCAGGGAAGCGCTTGGGCGCAGTTCCAGTTCGCCACCTCGAACGTGTGCCCGGTCGCGTCGCGCGCGTACTCGAACTCCTCGTTCGTCATGTTCAGCTCGAGGAAGTTCCAGAACCCGAGATCGTTGAAGTCGCGGCCGTTGTACTTCTTCGACGTCGCCTGCTTCCACTGCTCGGGCGTCCAGGTGGACGAGCCGGGGAAGACCTTCTCGATGACGTTGGGGATCAGCGCCCGCGGGTCGACGCCCTTGTCGGCCGCCTCGAGCTGATAGGGCGGAGTGAACGTCGGGTCGTTCGCCTGCTCGACGGTGAAACGTTGGCCGCGGAGGTAGAAGAGGTTCGACGGGCCGCTGTGCGGAAAATCGAGCGGATCGAGCTTGAAGTAGGAGACGAGCGCGTTGACGAGCTTGTCGTTGCTCGTGTACCCCATCCCGCCGAACTCGGCCTGGAGGGTCTCCATCTGCGGAGGCACGATGGATTCGAGTCTGCCGCCTATCCGGTCGGACATCTCGACCAGAGCGATCGGGCCGCGTCCACCGGTCTGGAGCCTCCATGCGGCATACGCGCCCGCCACTCCGCCGCCGACCACGACCACCTCGTACTGACCTTGCAGCATCCCTCGCTCCTCTCCTATCGACTCAGGTTGTGGGGACCCGATCGGCCGCCATGGACTCGAGGCGCTCGAGCACCTCGAGGCGGTCGTGGATCGGCTCGCCGACCGTGAGCCCGTAGCGACCGCGGGCCGTGCGGACGAGCCGGTGCACCTCGCTGTGCGCGGCCGGATCGGCGCTCACCATCGCGAGCCCCTCCTCGGCGAGCTCGCGGTCGCCCTCGGCCGCCGCGACGGCTGCGAGCCCAGCGAGCGCGCGCAGCTGCTCCGGGACGGCTCCCGCGCGGCGCCCGATCTCGAGCGCCTCGGCGAACTGGCCTGCAGCCCGCTCGAGCAGACCGGCGCCCAGCGCGGCCTCTCCGAGGTAGTTCGCGACCGTGCTGAACTTCTCCGGGTCGCCGTTTCGGCGGTTCAGCTCCTGCGCCTCGCCGAACCAGGCCAGCGCCTCCGTCCAGTCCTCGCGGAAGAGCGCAACGACGCCCTTCTGCGCGATCCCTGCCATGCGCAGCCGGGGATCTCCCAGCTCGTCGGCGGCACGAATGACCCGATCGGCGACGGACATCGCACGGTCGAGCTCTCCGGATTGCGTGAGCGCGAAGCACAGGCTGTTGAGACCCCAGCCGCGTCGGTAGAACTCGGCGCCCTCGCCCGCCCGCTCGACGTTTTCCTCGTGGATGCGGATCGCCTCCGCGTAGTCGCCGGTCCAGATCGCGAGGTTGCCGAGCTGGTGCCGCAGCATGAGCTCGGCGCGGACGGTGTCGTCGCCGGCTGCCATCTCGAGGCCCTCCGTGAGCAACTCCCGTGCGCCGGCCATGTCTCCGTCGAGGAAGATCGCGATGCGTGCGAGCTCTGCGCGCACGTACATCTGCGTCGCGACGGCGTCGGGATCGTCGGCCGACTCGACGCTGCGCAAACGGAGCAGCAGCGCCCGTGCCTCCTCGAAGTCGCCGGCGACCACGTGCGCGTACCCGAGCGAGACCAGCGCTCGATCGCGATCCTGCACGGTCTCCGCGCGCTCGACCGCGATACTCCACAGTCGTGCGGCGTCGTCGTAGGCGCTCTGATTCTCCGAGTGCCGCGCCGCACGCTCGTACCAGCCGAAGGCGGCCAGGCGATCGCCCGCCTCGTCGTAGTGCCGCGCGATCTCGAGGGCGAGCTCCCCGGTACGAAGGCCGCTGTTGCGATCGAGCCAGGCGGCCGCCCGGCGGTGAAGCTCGGGACGGTCGGTGAGCGCGACCGAGTCGTACGCGACAGCGCGCGTGAACTCGTGCTTGAACGCAAGCTCGGACGTGTGCTGGAAGCGACTCGGCGTCCGCGGGAACACGAGCTCCGCCTCGACGAGCCCCTCGATCGAGATGTCGGTCCCACCGCCGTCGCCGTTCGCGAGCGCACCGACCGCGTCGGCCCAGAAGTAGCGGCCGAAGATGCTCGCACGCTGCAGCGAGCGGAACTGGTCGGGCGGCAGACGATCGAGCCGCGCCTGCAGCACGCCGGTCAGCGTGTCCGGAACGCGGTGGTCGTGCAGGCGCTCGGCGTGGACCTCCCACATCGGCCCAGCGGTGATGACACCGTCGTCGATGAGGATCTTGATCAGCTCCTCGACGTACAGGGGATTGCCATCGGAGTTCTCGACTACCCGGGAGACGAGCTCCTCGGGCGTCGTCTCCGCGTAGCGGAGGATGTGCGTGACGAGCTCGCGGACGTCCTGCGCGGACAGATGCTCGAGTGGTACGACCTCGTGGCCTGCGCCAAGCCCACCGCTGGCCAGCCACGCCGCTCTCGTCCCCGCCAGCACCGGCCTCGACGTGCCCACGATCACGAGCCCGCGCGGCCGTTCAGCGACCACGCGCTCGATGACGTCGAGCGAGGAGGGATCGGCCCAGTGCAGATCCTCCAGAACGACCACTGCGGGCATTTCGCCGCCCATGCCGGCGAGCGCGCGCACGAGCTCGTCGAGAGCGAGCTTGCGTCGGACGTGCAGACCCTGCCGATCCTCCTCGCCCACGTTCGACGCGAACCCGAGCAGCCAGCCCAGCGTCGCCGGAACGTGGCCCTCGCGGACGCCGAGCTCTCGAAAGCCTGCCTCAAGCTTCAGGCCGACCGTCTCGGGGTCGTCGTCGTCCGAGATCTCGAAGCGGTTCGCGAAGAGATCGCGGATCAGCCCGAGCGGCCGCTCGGCCGTGTCCGGGACGCAGCGTCCCTCGAACCAGCGCACACGAATGGTCGACTCGGTCTCGATCCAGTCGCGGTACTCGTAGAGGAGCCGCGACTTCCCGATACCGGGCTCGCCGCTCACGATCACGACCCGCGGATCGCCGGTCGTCGTCGTCTCGCGGTGGGCCTCGACGATGCGCGAGAGATGGCGGCCACGGCCCACCATTCGCGTCTCGAGGCCCTCGACGCCGCGCGCCCGGACTCGGAACGCTCGCGGGCGCAGGCGATCCACGCGGTACGCGCCAACCGGCTCGCGGCGGCCCTTGAGATCGAGGTCGCCGACGTACGTGATGTCGAAGACACCCCGCACCTGGTTGTAGGTGGAGCGGCTGATGAGCACTGTGCCGGGCTCGGCGTTGCTCTCGAGGCGGGCGGCGACGTTCACTGTGTCTCCCGTCGCCCGGAACTCCTCGGTCACGCCGACGTGACCGAGATGGACGAGGCCCGTGTTCACACCGATCCGCAGCTGGAGTGTCCCCGCGCGGACGCGGTCGGACTCGAACGTCTCCATCGCCTCGAGCATGGCGACGCCCGCACGGACCGCCCTCTCGGCGTCGTCCTCGGACGAGTGCTCACCGCCCCAAAGGGCCATCACGCCGTCCCCGAGGTGCTGTACGACTCGTCCTCCGTTCTCGACGACGATGCGGCCGAGCTCGCCCCAGAGCCGGTCGACGAGGTCGCCGACCCATTCGGGGTCGAGCTTCTCGACGAGCGTGGAGTAGCCCCTCACGTCGGCGAACATCACGGTCACCTGCCGGCGCCGCGAGCGCTGCGAGGTCGTCAGCTCGGCGAGGCGCTGGCGCATCGGGCCGAGCGCGGACTCGACGACCGCGTCCCCGAGGTCGGCTCTCTTCTCCTCCAGGGCGTCGATCGCCTGGCGGAGCTGCTCTACCTCGTGGTCGCCGCCCTCCACGCGCGGAGTCTACGGCGGTCCACATCGCGAGCACAGCCCGTCCCTTGCTCGCTCAAGTAGAGTGCCGCCGTGGCCGTCGAGATCCTCTACTGCCCCACCTGAAGCGGGTACGACACACGGGCCGCGAGTCTCGCGGCCGAGCTGCAGGAAACGCTCGGAATCGACGCCACCGTCACACCGGGAGGGCGCGGGCAGTTCGACGTGCTCGCCGACGGGCGTCGCGTCTGGTCGAAGCACGAACGCGGGCGTTTTCCCGA
>JBKPLV010000014.1:0-2860 GCA_046731795.1 Actinomycetota bacterium
GAGCGGGCGGGCGGCATCTCGCAGGTGCTCCAGCACGGACTTCGCCCTCGCCACCGGACACTCGGCGTCATGCCCCTGTACCACACGATGGGGATCCACTCGCTGCTCGCCGCTTCGGTCGTCGCAGGCTGCTACGTCGCCCAGCCCTCCTGGGACGTCACTCGTGCGCTGGAGCTGATCGCCGCCGAACGCGTCGACAGCCTCTACCTCGCCCCGACGCTCTACTTCGATCTCGTCCACGACGCGCGTCTCGCCGACACGGACGTGTCCTCGGTGCGCGCGGTCGCCTACGCCGGCGCCCCGATGACGAGCGCGCTCGTCGAGACGGTCGCCGCGGCCTTCGAGCTCGACCTCTTCGTGAATCACTACGGCTCGACCGAGATCTACACGTTCTCCGTCCATCGAGACCAGCGGGCGAAGCCCGGCTGCGCCGGCCGAGCATCGGTCAACGCGCGGCTCCGCCTCGACCCGCCCGACGAGGGCGAGGTGCTCTGCCACATGAGCTCGGACGAGGCGTTCACGGGGTACTGGAAGCGACCCGATGCCGACGCGAAGGCGATCCGCGACGGCTGGTACCACACGGGAGATGTGGGCCGGCTCGACGACGACGGCGAGCTGTGGGTCGTCGGCCGGGTCGACGACATGGTCATCTCCGGCGGCGAGAACGTGCACCCGGTCGAGGTCGAGGACGTGCTGGCCCGGGCACCCGGTGTGCTCGAGGTCGCGGTCATCGGCGCCTTCGACGAGCGGCTGGGGCAGCGCGTCGTCGCCTGCGTCGTGGCCGAGGACGGCGTGACCGAGGAGGACCTCGACGCCCACTGTCTCGCGTCCGAGACGCTCGCGCGGTTCAAGAGGCCGCGCGAGTACCGCTTCGTGTCGGAGCTCCCGAAGAGCCCGTCTGGGAAGATCCTCCGGCGCATGCTCAGGGACGAGACATGAACGAGCACGACGGCTTCAGGGTCGAGCGCGACGCCGATCGCGGCGTCGCCACCGTCATGCTGGACGTCCCCAGCAAGTTCAACCGCGTGTCGATGAACGCACGCGACGAGCTGCGCGGCGTCTTCGAGGAGCTCGACCGAGACGCCGAAGTGCGCTTCGTCGTGCTCGCCGGTGCAGGTGATGCCTTCACGGCGGGCGGCGACATTCCCGGTTTCCTCCAGAGATCGGCGTGGGACGTCTCCCGCCTCGCGGACAACGTCGCCGCTCCGGAGCGGTGCTCGAAGCCCGTGATCGCCGCGCTGCACGGCTACTGCTTCGGCGTCGGCCTCGAGCTCGCGCTCACGTGCGACTTCCGGATCGGCGCGGACGACCTCCAGCTCGCATTTCCCGAGGTGACGATCGGGATGATTCCGGGCTCGGGCGGAACGCAGCGTCTCGCGCGGCTAGTCGGGCTCGGGCGCGCGAAGGACATCATCCTGCGCGGCCGCCGAGTGTCTGCAGACGAGGCGCTCGCACTCGGGCTCGTGACCGAGGTCGTGCCCGGGCCGGAGCTCGACGCAGCGGTCGATCGGATCGTCGACGACCTGTCCCGCCTGTCCCCACTCGCACTGGCGATGGCGAAGCGAGTGCTCAACCACGCCTACGAGGGCCCGCTCGCGCAGGGCCTCGAGCTCGAGGGCCTTGCGTACGGGCTCCTCCAGCAGACGCACGACTTCCGCGAGGGCGTCGAAGCGTTCACCGACAAGCGCGCCCCCGAGTTCCGCGGCGAGTAGCTAACCGCGTTCCCAAGCGAGCCCGGCGGCGAGCACGACGTCGTCGCGAGGCGCGACGAGCTGCATGTTCGCGATCGCGAGTCCCGCCCAACCAGTGAGGTTGACCCAGCGCAGGAATGACGAAAGCGGGAGGCGAATCTCGAGCTCGTCCACGTCCTCGTCCGGGAGCTCGATCGCGTAACACGGGCTGACGTACAGGTCGACCTCGGGTTCGTAGCGGCGCCACTCCTCGATGGCGCGGTACGCCGCGCCGATCTCCTCAGGCGTCGCGCGCTGCGCCGCCCGGAGCTTCTTCTGCATCAGCTCGCCGTACTCGCCGGCGCGGCTCGGGAACGTCGCCGCGTGCGACTGGAGAGCCTCGTGCTGGAACTGCGGCCAGGTGTTCGCCGAGGGCTCCGGGATGCGCGTCTCGACGACGCGAGCGCCGAGCCGCTCGAGATCCTCGACCCACGCCTCTGCCGCGTCCGAGCGCTCCGTCTCGCGCCCGTCGCCGATCCCGGGCGGCTGACGCAGGAGGCCGACGGTCAGACCGGCGAGACGAGGCTCCGGAACCGAACGCTCGGTCAGCACCGACCACATGAGCGCGACGTCCTCGACGCTGCGCGCCATCGGTCCGACGGTGTCCAGGGTCGGAACGAGCGGGAAGACGCCGTCCATCGGGATCAGGCCCCACTGCGACTTGAGGCCGACGACCTCGCACGTGGCGGACGGCAGCCGGATGGAACAGCCGGTGTCCGTTCCCAGCGCCAGCTCGGCGAGCCCTGCCGCCAGCGCCGCGGCGGAGCCGGACGAGGAGCCGCCGGTCGTCTTCCCAGGGTGCTTCGGGTTGTGGCAGGTGCCGTACCACTCGCTCTGCCCGAGCACGCTCCACGCGAACTCCGGCAGGTGCGTCTTGCCGACGACGACCGCGCCGGCGTCGACGAGGCGCTGGACGACCGTCGCGGTCGCGTCCGGCACGTGGTCCCGGTACACGCCCGAGCCGTACGTCGTGCGCACGCCGGCGGTGTCGATCAGATCCTTCACCGCGAGCGTGCGTCCCGAGAGAAGGCCCGGCCTCGCCGCGGTCGGCTCGACGTTCGTGACGAACGCGTTGTACGAATCGTCGCTCACGGCACGAGGGCCACGCACTCGATCTCGACCTTCGCGCC
>JBKPLV010000015.1:0-3696 GCA_046731795.1 Actinomycetota bacterium
ACCGGATCGACGACTACGAGCACGGAGACGACGACTACGACGAGCGAGGAGACGACGACTACGTCTCCGGAGACCACGACGACGGCGGCGAGGACCTCAACAACGACTACCGTCGCAGCAACGCCTCCGAGGGCCCCCACTCACCCCCTCCCTCATGAGGCGAGTGTGTCCGGTGCACCTTCCGGGAAGACGCCACCGCGCCCGCATCGCAAAAGGCATCGGCATCGAATCTCGAAGCCGCTCAAGATCATCCCTCCGCTAGGGCAGGGCGCGTACGTCTTTCCCGTCGTCGGTGCCTCGGGCTATGGGGATTCCTACGGCGCGTTCCGAGGCGACGTTCATGGGAAATGGCACCACGGCGACGACATCTTCGCGCCGCTCGGCGCGCCGGTGGTCGCGGTCGCGAACGGAACGATCAACCGCGTCGGCTGGCACAAGGTCGGAGGCTGGCGGCTCTGGGTGCGGAACGGCGCAGCCGACGAGTTCTATTACGCGCACCTCTCGGGCTATGCCCCGAGGGTGTTTCACACGAGGCGTGTGAGGGCTGGAGACGTGCTCGGCTTCGTCGGGAATACGGGTGATGCCTTCGGCGGTGCGCCGCACCTCCATTTCGAGGTCCACCCGCATCAGCTGCTCCGCTTGAGATACGACGGGGCAGTCGATCCCACGACGTATCTCGACGGCTGGCCGCACATGCGGTCGGTCCGCGCACCGTTCCCCGTACATCCGCGACTCCCAACGCACCTGGATCTCCGCAGGGAAGCCCGCCGGGTGTTCCGTCAACTACTCGCCGCTCGACACTTGATCGACGACCAACCACCTATACCGATCGAGCAGCCGGAGATCGTGCGCTCCGCGGACCGCGGTGCCCCAACGACGCCAGAGCTCCTGGCGTCGGACGAGGAACCGGCAATGCCGACGGTGAGCGCCGGAAGCACCACGCGAGCGGTTCCTTTGCTCGCTGGCCTGCTCGTCATCGCCGTCTTCGTGACGACGTCGGTTCTGGCGACGATGGTGCTTGGGCGTCTCAGGCGACAGGGCTGAGCCCTCTCGAGGTCCACCTCCCGAGTGGCTGTGTGGCGCTCGCTACGGACCTGGCCGGAGCTCCATCGCCACGCACTCCTCCGTCGCTACCGGACGGGAGGGTCGACGAGCTCGAGGCCGAGCCCCTTCGCGCGGATCCCGCGCACGATCCCCGGCAGCGCCCGCACCGTCGCGGACTGATCGCCACCGCCGTCGTGGAGAACCACGATCGATCCCGCCTCGACGTTCTCGAGAACACGGTGGGTGATGTCCTTCGCGGTGCGATCCGAGCGCCAGTCCTCCGGGTCGACCGACCACAGCACGACCCTTTCGCCGAGGCTCCTCCCCACCTCGAGAACCGTGTCGGAATAGGAGCCACCGGGCGGCCTGAAGACCGTCGGCCTGGCGCCGAGCGGAGTGAGCACGTCTGCGCCACGGGCGATCTCCTCGACGATCTGAGAACGTGGCCGGCGGCCGAACGGCCTCAAGTACGGGTGCGAGTAGGAGTGGTTGCCGACCTGCATCCCGAGTGCGACCTCCCTTCGCACGATCCCGGGAAAGCGCTCGGCCGAGCGCCCGATGACGAAGAACGTCACCCGGGCATGCATGCGCTCGAGAATGGCGAGGACGCGGCGCGTGTACGTGGAGGGGCCGTCGTCGAACGTCAGCGCGACCGCCTTCGCCACGTGCCAGCCGCCGCTCGGCTCAACCGTGTGCGGATCGGCCTTTTCGGACACTCGGCCGACGTCCATCGTCTGGCCGGGCGCACGGGAGAGCGTGAACTGCGGGTTCGCAGGCACCCCGCCCGGGACGCGCACGAATACCCGTCGGGTCGGCTCGCGATGGCTGCGGCCGTCTACGACCCGGAGCCGATCGCCGTCATGCAGCGTCACCGTGCCCGGGGCAGCTCGGCCGTTCAGCAGGATCCGGCCCGGGTAGACGCCGCGACGGAGCACGGCGCCCTCCACGTCCAGCAGGTTGCCGGCGGTCGGGTGCAAGTCGAATCGCGCGGCGGCCTCCTTGACGGTGGTGCCGGCGGCGACGTGCTCGTCGGCGCCGCTGATCTGGATCGCGATCTGGTCCTCGCGTGTGAGCCAAAGGAAGAGCGTGGCGCCGACGGCGCCGAGCACGACCACGATCAGGACGGCGACGAGGGCTGCACGCGGGATCCGGAACATGAGGGCGTCTTCCGTACTACCCACCGGCGTCCTTCTGCGGTGCCGGGAGCGGTAGCCTCGGCACGTGTTCGACCACGTCGGAATCGCCGTCACTGATCTCCCCGCGTCCGAGCGCTTCTACCGCACCGTCCTCTCCGTGCTGGGTGCCGAGCCGAGTCACGCGGACGCCGAGCTCGTCGAGTGGGAGGACTGGGACATCGGGCTGACGGACCTGGAGCATCCCGTGACCCGCGGCCTGCACGTCGGCTTCCGCGCGCCCTCCCGTGAGGCTGTCGGCGCGTTCTGGCAGGCGGGGATCGACGCGGGCTACCGAGACGACGGCGCGCCCGGGCCGCGCACGGTGTACAGCCCGGACTACTACGGCGGTTTTCTGCTCGACCCGGACGGCAACAGCGTGGAGGCAATGCACTCCGAGGACGAGCATCGCGTACCCGATGGCTGCATCGACCATCTCTGGATCCGCGTCCGCGACCCCGCTGCCTCCAGGCGCTTCTACACGACGATCGCTCCGTTCGCGGGCCTGCGGATCGGGGCGGACGAGCCTGATCGCGTGCAGATGGTCGGCGAGGACTTCAGCTTCTCGCTGGTCCGCGACGAGCGGCCGCTCACGGAGCACGTCCACCTGGCGTTCCCGGCGCGAGAGGACGCGACCGTGCGGGCGTTCCACGCCGCCGCGCTCGCCGCGGGCTACCAGGACAACGGCGGTCCCGGCGAGCGCACCGTCTACCACCCGGGCTACTACGGCGCGTTCGTGCTGGACCCCGACGGGCACAACGTCGAGGCCGTCAACCACAACCGCTGAGCTCGGGCGGGTGCCTCTCGCGCGCCTGCCGGGCGTGCCCTCTCCTCATCTCGCGACCCAGCGCTCGCTTCGACGATCTGCATCCGACGCGGAGGTACTGGGACGGCGCCTTCAGCCACTCACACGGTTCGCAACGCCACGGTCGGCGGCAGCCGCGACGCTCGAACGGCCGGCAGCAGGCCGGCGAAGGCGCCGATCAGGATGGCCGAGGCGATGCCGCCCGTCCACGCCTCGACCGGGATCACGACAGCCCAGCCCTTCGAGCTCGCATACGCGGCGGTGGCCGCGACCCCGGCCAGCACGCCGACGACTCCGCCGATGAGGGCGAGCAGGATCGACTCCGCGAGGAACTGTGTCCGGATCTGCGCCTTGGTCGCACCCAGCGCGCGGCGGAGGCCGATCTCCGAACGGCGCTCCAGGACGGAGATGATCATGATGTTGGCGACGCCGACGGCGCCCACGACCAGTGCCACGGCTCCCAGCCCGAGAAAGAGGCTGTTGAACGCCCCGACGGCAGCAGCGCGGGCGACGAGCACGTCGGACGGCTGACTCACGGTCGTCTCGTACGGCGCCTCTGGGTTGGCCGTCGGCGCGAGCAGCGGTTGCACCGCGGCCTCGTGGCCGGTGGCGGCGCGCACGTAGATCGTGCTCGGCGGGCCGTCTTCGCGCCTGCCGCGGGCGATGCCGAGATAG
>JBKPLV010000016.1:0-1084 GCA_046731795.1 Actinomycetota bacterium
ATCGCGATCCTCGTGCTCGTCGCCATGACCTGCATTCGCCCAAAGGAGGAGCGAGCCTGATGTCCATCCTCGTGCGCAACGTGTCGAAGCGGTTCGGGGACTTCGTCGCCGTGGACGACGTGTCCCTCGAGGTCGAGAGCGGCTCGCTGACCGCGCTCCTCGGTCCGAGCGGGTCGGGCAAGTCGACGCTCCTGCGGATCGTCGCCGGGCTCGAGACGCCGGACGCGGGCCAGATCCTCCTTTCCGGGAGCGACGCCACGGCACTCCAGCCGCAGAAGCGAAACGTCGGCTTCGTCTTCCAGCACTACGCCGCCTTCAAGCACATGACCGTGCGCGAGAACGTCGCGTTCGGCCTCAAGGTCCGGAAGCGGCCGAAGGCGGAGATCCGGGAGCGCGTGGACGAGCTCTTGAACCTCGTCCAGCTCCAGAGCTTCGCCGACCGCTACCCGGCGCAGCTCTCCGGGGGACAACGCCAGCGCATGGGACTTGCGCGCGCGCTCGCGCCCGAGCCCCAGGTTCTGCTCCTCGACGAGCCCTTCGGCGCGCTCGACGCGCGCGTCCGGGCCGAGCTGCGCGACTGGCTCCGACAGCTCCACGACGTCGTGCACGTGACGACCGTCTTCGTCACGCACGACCAGGAGGAGGCCATGGAGATCTCCGACCAGATTGCCGTGATCAACCACGGTCGCCTCGAGCAGGTCGGGAGCCCGCGCGAGCTGTACGACGAGCCGGCCAGCGAGTTCGTCATGACCTTCGTCGGCGACTCCCAGCCGATCGGTGGGCACCTCGTGAGGCCGCACGACCTCGACCTGCTGATCGAGCCGGAAGACGGCGCCGTCGAGGCCATGATCGTGCGCGTCACGATCCTCGGCCGCGACGTGAAGGTCGAGCTCCACGACACGAACGGCTCCGAGATCCTCGCCGTCATGACGCGCGACCAGTTCGAAGACGCCGGCTACTGGCGCGGGCAGAGCGTGTGGGTGCACCCGAAGCGCGAGCGCGTCTTCGCAACGAGCTAGCGGTCGCGCTCGAAGAGCGCCGTGACGCCCTGGCCGACACCGACGCAGAGCGTCGCGAGGCCGTA
>JBKPLV010000017.1:0-3600 GCA_046731795.1 Actinomycetota bacterium
GCGCCCTGAAAACGAATGGAGCCATCGGCGCGCGGCGGCGAGATGCCCATGATCGCGTTGCACAACGTCGTCTTGCCCATGCCGTTCCGGCCGACGATGGCCACGGACTCGCGCCCCATCGTGAAGCTCACGTCCTCGAGCGCCTGCGCGCTGCCGTAGAACGCGTTGAGACCCGAGATCTCGAGCAGCGGGGTGCCGGCCGGCTCGACCGCGGCCGCGGGCTCACTCATGCGCGAAGCCGCGGCCCAGATACAGGTCGTGCACGGTCTCGTTCGCGCGGATCTCGTCCGGTGTGCCTTCGACGATGACGCGGCCGTCGTGCATCATCGTCACCTGCTCCGCGACCCTGAGCGCGATGTCCATGTCGTGCTCGATGAGGATAAGGGTGATGTCGCGGTCGAGGCCGAGCAGGAGCTCGGTGAGGAGCTGACGCTCGCCGCGGGAGAGACCCGATGCGGGCTCGTCGAGCATGAGCGCCCTCGGCCGGGCGGCGAGCGCCATCGCGATGGCGATCTGGCGGTGCTCGCCGTGGGAGAGATTCCCGACGAGCTCGCCGAGCTTGCTCGAGATCGCGACGCGACCCGCAGCCTCGCGCGCACGCTCTCGGATGGCCCGCTCGCGCCCGGGAACGAGCACCGGTCGCAGGCGACCCCCCTCGACGCCCACGATCGACAGATAGATCGAGTCCTCGACCGTGAGCCCCTCGAACAGGCGCGACTGCTGGTAGGTGCGGGCGAGCCCGAGCTTCGCGCGAAAGCGAGCGGGGCGTTTCGTGACGTCCTCTCCGAAGAGCTCGACCGTGCCGCTCGAAGCTTGGAGATCACCGCAGATGACGTTGAAAAGCGTCGTCTTCCCTGCGCCGTTCGGACCGAGGATCGCACGCCGCTCGCCGTGCGCGACGTCGAGATCGACGCGGTCGCATGCGAAGAGACCGCCGAAACGCCGGCCGACCCCCCGCAAGCGGAGGGCCGGCTCGGCGTTCTCGACGGACGGTGCTGCTTCGGACACAGACCTACTTGATGGTCTGGTTCGTGATGACGCCGTTCTTGACGACCTTGATCTTCCCCTGCCACGGGAGCTTCCTCTTGACGCAGGGCGGATAGTTGCGCCCCGGCGCCGGCTTGTTCGGGCCGAAGTAGCCACCGAACGTCTGGTCGACGTTCGGCACGTAGCCCGCGATCGTCGTCGTCACGGTACCGCTGCCGCTCGCCTTCGTGATCTGCAGCGGGTACTGGTCCTGGATCGCCTGGCGGCGGCTGTCGAGCTTCAGGACGCCGTTGTTGGCAACCTGGAAGCCCGGCCGGAGCGTCCGAGGCAGCGCACGCTGCAGCGCCGCACCCGTCCGGCCGCCCGACTTGTTCAGCCCCTGGACGAGCGCCCAGGCTGCGTTCCAGTAGTTGTAGAAGAACCCGTCGTTCACGTTCTGTCCCGTGAACCACTTGCTCGAGTTCTTCACGTACTGGACCGCCTGCTTCGTCTTCAGGCCACCCGTCTGGAACGTCCCGAAGCCACCCATGTACGCCCCGACGAGACGCGGTGCGACCGTGGTGTTGGCGCCCAGGAAGTAGAGGAACAGGTTCCCCGAGTGCTGCTTCGCGTTGACCGGCCCGTAGGCCTGTTCGAACGCGGTGAGCGCAGCGCTCGTGTTCGCTCCTCCGACGAGCCAGAAGTAGCCGTCCACCTTGTCCGGTGCCGGCAGCTGCCGGATGAACGGTGCGTAGTCACCGCCTGCAGGCGGCGTCCACACGCGCTTCGTGATCTTGCCGCCGATACCGCAGAAGTCGGCGATGATGCCCGCCGCGGACGTCCACGGGAAGCTGTAGTCGTCACCGATCAGCGCAGCCGTACGCCAGCCGAGCTTCTTGTAGACGATCTCCCCGAGGCCCGCGTTCCACTGGGCGCCGTCGCCGTGGTAGCGGAAGAGGTTCTTCGGCGCGATCTGCATCGTCGGATCCTGTGACCCGGCGGTGCCGATGATCACGGTCTTCTGCGGGTTCTGCTTCGCCCACTGGGCAATCGAGACGGCCTCGTCACCCGACAGCGGTCCGATCATGACCTCGCCGCCGAGCTGCACCATGAGGCGCCGCGTCTCCTTCAGGGCGAGGGCAGGAGTCTCGTCGCCGCACCCGATGCCGACGATGTTGAGCTTCTTGCCGCCCGCGCTGCCACCCGTCATCCCGGCAGAGGGCTTCTTCTTGTTCTTCGGCTTCGCGCCCGCGTACTGGGAGAACGCCGCGATCGTCCCTGCGGTGTCTACCTCGTACCCGAACGCGAATGCGCCCTTGCAGTCGGTCATGATCGCGACCTTCACCTGGCCGCTCTGCGCGGACTTCGCGAGAGCTCCCGAGGTCCCGATCAGGGCGCCCACTGCCAGGAGCGCCAGTGGAAGCAGATACCTCCACTTCCCTACCTTCATATTGCCTCCTCTCGTGCCTGCACGTTCGGACCTGCGTTCCAACGCAGCCGTGAGCCTACGCCAAGTGTCCGTCCGTTCCAACTCTCACGTCGAGCTGACCCCCACGGTCGCCTCCCCACCCTCGACCTCCCGCGGCGGCCCGCCGCGCCGGCGAGCCGCATCCCAGATGCGGTCCCAGATGCCCATCAAGCCGTCGGGCGAGACGATGACGATGGCGAGGAAGATGAAGCCGATCACGGTGTTGAACGTGCCTCCGATCACCGGGAGGCCCGACGAGGGGATGTGATTCGTGACGGTGTTGTTGATCGCGAGGAAGGCGAGCGCCCCGATCCACGCGCCCTCGATCCGTCGTAGGCCGCCGATGACCGCGATGATCAGGAGCTGGATGGTCGCCTCGAGCCCCATTGTGGTGGGCGAGAGCTGGCCGAACCACCACGCGTAGAGCACGCCGCTGATCGCGGCGATGAATGCTCCGAGCCCGAAGGCGAGGGTGCGGTGCAGCGCGACGTTGTAGCCGAGCGACGCCATGCGCACCGGCTCGTCGCGGATGCCCTGGAACGAGATGCCGAAAGGCGTGCGCACGACGAAGCGGATGAGGAGGTAGACGAACACCGCCGAGATGAGCGCGATGTAGTAGAGCCGCTCCCGGTCCCCGACGATGTTTCCGATAAAGCCCGGGGTGTACTGGTCCACGCCCGCGACCGGCGAGAAGCCGCCGATGAGCGTGACCGAGCCGACGAAGAGGAACGCGATGACCGTGTACGTCAGCGTGAGCATCAGGAAGTAGATGCCGTAGCTCCGCGACGCGACGGCCCCGAACACGAGCCCGATCCCGACCGTGAGGAGGATCGCGGCGATCAGTCCGAGGGTGGGATCCCAGCCCAGGAGGAGCCCCTTCGTCTCGCCGCCCGGCACGCGCTGCGTGACCATGTTCGCGAGCGCGTAGCCCGCGATCCCCATGAGGCCCGTCTGCGCGAGCGAGATCATCCCGCCGTAGGCGGAGAGGAAGATGAGGCTCGCGGCGCCGATCCCGAGGATCAGGCCCTGCGTGAGGATCGAGTTCAGCCAGTACGCGCTGAAGATCGTGGGTGCGAGAATCGCGATGACGAGACCGGCGACGCCGATCGTCCGCTCTGCCGCGACTTTGGTCCGGTCGAAGGTCACGCGACCCTCCCGAACAGGCC
>JBKPLV010000018.1:0-1089 GCA_046731795.1 Actinomycetota bacterium
GACTACATCGTCGGCGCCGTGCTGATCGCGGCTCCGTGGATCTTCGAGTTCTCGGACAGCGGCGCGGCGACGGCCGTCTCGATCGTGCTCGGCATCGGGCTGATTGCGTACAGCCTCGTCACGAACTACGAGCTCGGCGTCTGGAAGGTCGCGCCGATGGCCGTGCACAACCTGATCGACATCGTCGCGGGCGCTCTGCTCGCGGCGTCCCCGTGGCTCTTCGGCTTCGCCGACGAGGGCGCGAACTTCTGGGTCCCGTTCGTCGTCATCGGCGTCCTCGCCATCTTCCTCGGCCTCACGACCACGCAGGCCGGCGGCTATCGCTACGGCACGAGCCCGCGGACGACCGCGACCAGCTGACCTTCGATACTGCGAGGAGGCCGCCGCATGCGGCCTCCTCGTACGCGCCGTTTCCGCCCTCGTCCCCGGGGTACCCGGTTGACGACGGAAGGAGACGACATGGCGACACGGTCAACGAAGACCTTCTCGACGCACATCGATCTTCCCGAGGACACGCGTGAGCGGATGATCGAGCTCTTGAACGCGCGCCTCGCCGACAGCTTCGACCTCTACTCCCAGCTCAAGCAGGCCCACTGGAACGTGAAGGGCAGCGACTTCATCCAGCTCCACGAGCTCTACGACGAGGTCGCGGAGTCCGTGCTCGAGTTCGTCGACATGATCGCCGAGCGCGCGACTGCCTTGGGCGGGCTCGCGCTCGGAACGGCGCGCATGGCTGCATCGTCGTCGAGCCTCGATGAGTACCCGCTCGACGCCGTCGCCGGGAAGGACACCGTCGCGGTGGTCGCCGACCGCCTGGCGACCTTCGGAGCGGCCGTCCGCGAGGCGATCGACACGTCGGGCGACGGGGGCGACATGGACACGGCCGACCTCTTCACCGAGGTCTCGCGCGCGATCGACAAGCACCTCTGGTTCGTCGAGGCCCACCTGCACACGTAGTCGTCGTTGCCAGCTCGGCGACTCGGCGATCAGCTGGAGGCAAGCCGCCGGCGGCAGACCCCATGCCGTTGCGCCTCGGAGGGGCAGGCAATCCGACTGCGCTGTTTTCGAAGTAGGTCCCTGTGAGAAACG
>JBKPLV010000019.1:0-17829 GCA_046731795.1 Actinomycetota bacterium
TCACGAGCACGGTGCAGGCCCCGCACGACGAGGTGTCACAGCCGACGTTCGTCCCCGTTAGGCCGAGTCGATCCCGAAGGACGTAGACGAGAAGGTCTCGCGGCTCGACTTCGAGATCGTGACGCACACCGTTGACGGTCATCGCCACTCGTCGCATCGGCTCTCCTTCCCTCGATGTCCTGCGAGCGTAGTACCCCGCTCATGGTTCCGCCACTTGCGCCCGGCAGCTGGCCAAGGCTGGCTCGATCCACTAGCGTGGGGCCGTCGATAGAGGGGGGTGTGAGATGCGCATCGCTTCATCGGTTACCGCGATCTCCTGGATTCCGTCGGACGCAATCGAGGGGATGCCGAAGCTGCCGTTCGAGCTGGGCGTCGCGCGCTATGACGCGCCGCCGCCGGACCACGTCGAGGAGGGCGACCTCGAGCGCCTGCGGGCCGAGGACCGCTTTCGCGAGGCGAATCACCTCGCCGCGTTCATCGAGGTGGAGGACGGGAAGATCGTCGACCAGGGCTACGAGGGCACGGGGCTCGTCGGCTCGACGACCTTCAACCTCGGCATCCGGGACATCACGATCCCCGGCGTCGCCTTCGAGGTGCTGCGGAACGAGCCGGAAGTTCGAGGCGATGCCGTCCGCTTCGTCCAGACGGTCGGCGGACGCGCCGGGTTCCCCGCGCCGCGCAGGGTAACCGGCAGGCCGTTCGTCCGGATTCACTCAGCCACCGCCTGGACGACGCTCGGGCTCACGATCCGCGCGGACGGATCGTCGGAGCACGAGGTCGTCGGTGCGAGCACGTTCCCGAGGCATTGGATCTACGACCGCGACGGGAACCTCACGGACAAGACCGGCACGATCGACTTCAAAGCCTGGTACCAGGGAGCGCACGGCGAGCGGACGCCCTGGGGCGACGAGGAGTCCGAGGCATTCGTCACGGCCGCCGAGAGCGCGCTCGAGCGCGAGATCTCTGCCGAGCTCATGGCGGGCAAGCAGATCCCCGAGCGACGCAAGCTCGAACCGGGCGACACGCTCGTCGAGCAGGGAGCGCCCGGCGACGAGCTCTACCTCGTCCTCGATGGCGTGCTCCGTGTCGAGATCGACGGCGAGGAGATCGCGGAGATCGGGCCGGGCGCGATCGTCGGCGAGAAGGCAGTGCTCGAGGGCGGGACCCGGACGGCGACGCTGCGTGCGCAGACGCGTGGCCGGGTCGCGGTCATCCCGGGTGAGCTGATCGATCGGCAGGGCCTCGAAGGTCTGGCGGCGACGCGGCAGGCATAGGCGCTATCTGCGGCGCTTGAGGGCGCGCTCGATGTCGCGCTGCGCGTCCCGCTCGGCGACCACGCGCCGCTTGTCCGCGCGCTCGCGGCCGCGTGCGACCGCGATCTCGACCTTGACGCGCCCGTCCTTGAAGTACATGCGCGTCGGCACGAGCGTGAGCCCCTTCTCGCGCACCTTGCCGTAGAGCGAGTCGATCTCGCCGCGATGCAGGAGAAGCTTCCGGTCGCGGTCCGGCTGGTGGCCGAGCGGACCGCCCTGGGCGTACTCCGAGATGGACGCGCCGACGAGCCACGCCTCGCCGTCGCGGATGTCCGCGTACGCCTGGCCGATCTGGACGTGCCCGTCGCGGGCCGACTTCACCTCGGTGCCCGTGAGGACGACGCCCGCCTCGAGGCGCTCGAGTAGCTCGTAGTCGCGCCGCGCGCGGCGGTTCTCGGCGATGAGCTTGGTTCCGGCGGTCTGCTTGTCCACCGCGGGAGTGTATGGAGGACTAGTCGTCCGGCAGCGCGGACGCGAAGCGGCGGGCCATCTCGCGGAGCATCGCGAGCGCGACGCTCGGCTCCGACTCGATCACCTCGAGCGCAGCGTCGCGCGGGATGGCGAGGCAGCGCATCTCGGTCGCGGCCCGCACGCGTGCGTTGCGCCTCCCGCCCGGCGCGAGGAGCGTGAGCTCGCCGAAGAACGTCCCGGAATCGAGGCTCACCGACCCTCCGCGGAACTCGACCGTGGCCGTCCCGTCGAGGATCACGAACATGCCGGAGCCGGGATCGCCCTCGAGCGCGACGACCTGCCCAGCGTTGCAGGCGAGCTCGCCCGACGCGCTCGCGAGGCGCTCGAGGCCGGCGTCGCTCGCTCCTGCCAGGAACGGGATCGCGCGAAGCTCGTCCGGAGTCACTGCGAGTTCATATCACGCGCGCGCCGCGATCCCGGCACAGCGGTCGCAGAGCGGGAACCAGGGTGGGCACGAGCGGCCGCACGAGCGGCAGCGTCCGATGGTCGGCGACTCCACCTCTACCCGCAGCCGCGCCACGACGCGTGCCGCCGCGGCCTCCTCCAGCGCCGCGGCGCGCTCGATCGTGACGCCGCCGACGCCGGGGTACTGCAGCGCGAACCAGCGCAGGATGCTCGCCTCGCGGCCGGCCTGCTCCGCGTCCTCGAGCGAGGCGCCGCGAAGGCGGGCCGTGTCGAGTAGGAAGTTGAGCTGCGGGCGGGCGACCCGGTCGCCCGTGATGGCGAGGGCAAGCGTCGCGAGCAGCTCGAGCCCGTCCTCGTCCACGGGCGCGTTCACGAGCTTCCAGGTGTCCGAGAGCGACAGGCGCCGGCGGCGCTCCGCGAGCCGGCGCTGTACCGCTTGCAGGCGCAGGCGGAGCGGCTGCAGGGACTCGACGGCGAGCCAGCTCTCGGTCGCCCACGCACGGACGGCGACTCGGTGCCACGCGACGAGCGCGGCGTCGAGATGGATCGGATCCTGCACGCCGAGATCGGAGAGCTGGGGTCGGATCCGCGCCTCGTCGACCGCTCGATATCCGAAGTGGCCGCCCGGCAGCGGGACGTGCGGCGCGAGCGCAGATTCGACGAGCACCGGATTCGCAGTGCCCCAGCTGATTCCCGCGAGGACACCTACGTGGCCGCGCTCGACGAGTCCGTAGCGGCCCGCGCGGCCGGCGATCTGGGCGAGCTCCCAGGGCAGGAGGTCGCGACGCTCCTCGCCGTCGAACTTCGTCGTCTCCGCGAAGAGGAGCGTCTCGCACGGCAGGTTCACGCCGTGGCCGAGCACGTCGGTCGCGACGCAGACATCGGCCGAGCCCGAGAGGAAGCGCTCGATCTCGGTGCGCCGCGACGACAGCGGCATCGCCCCGTAGAGGACGGCCACGCGGTCCGGATGGAGCCGGTTGACCTCGCCCGCGAGCGCAAGGACGGCGCGGCGGCTGAAGGCGACGACGACGGTTCCGGGCGTGAGCGAGCGGAGCGTGCGCTCGCCGACGAACTCGAGCGGGAGCTTGCGCTCGAAGACCTTCAGCTCGTGCTCGGGGAACGCGCGCTCCACGAGCGGGAGCGCGTCGAGCGCGCCGAGCAGGAGGATCTCGCGGTACTCCCCCGCGAGCAAGAGCCGCGTCCACGCCGAGCCCCGCTCCGTGTCGTCGGCCCACTGCACCTCGTCCAGCACGAGCAGGTCGCCGGCCTGCGGCGCCATCTCCACCGTCGAGCAGATGACCGGAGCGCGCTCGTTCACCCGCTCCTCGCCGGTCACGAGGCCGACGTGCTCGGCCCCGATCCACTCGCCGAGGCGCCGATGCGCCTCCTGCGCGAGCATGCGCAGCGGCCCGGCGTAGACACCAGATCGCTTCTCCGCGAGCTCCTGCAGCGCCGCGTGCGTCTTTCCGGAGTTCGTGGGCCCGAGGTGGGCGACGACCCGCTCCGGCTCGACGCGGCGCGTCGGCAATGAGATCGTGATCCGACGCTCCGCCGCCTGCACGGCCTCGCCCGTGCGGCGGCGTGCGCGAAGGGAGCGACTCGGCCGCTTCTGACGTCCTCGCGGTGGTCGGCGCCCGCGCATCGCCGCACCGTAGCGGCGCGGTTCAGTGGCTAGACGCGGAGGAAGCGGCGGAGCGTCAGCCCCGAGCCGAGCGCGCCTATCGCGAGCCCGCCCAGGACGAGGATGAGCGCCGTATAGGTGAACGCCATCGCGCGCACCTCGGGGTCGTCCTGGATGTGCCCGAGGACCTGCGGAACGGCGACCTCACGGCCGAGGAAGAGCAGGAAGACCGCTGCGAAAGATCCCGCCAGCCCCGTGAGCACGCCCTCGAGCATGAACGGCCCGCGGACGTACCAATTCGACGCGCCGACGAGCTTCATCACCTCGATCTCGCGCCGACGCGCGAAGATCGACAGGCGGATCGTGTTCGCGATCAGGACCGTAGAGGCCGCGAGGAGGATCACGACGATGATCAGGAACACGACCTGGATACCGCGCGCGATCTGCAGGATCCGCTGCGACACCTCTTTGCCGTAGCGCACGGTGTCGACCGCCGGAAGGTTCGCCTTCTTCACGCTGAGCGCGATGGCCTCGGTGTCCTCGCCGCGCTTCGGCACGATGTCGAACGACGCCGGCAGAGGGTTCGAGGCGAGGTTCTGCGTGAGCTCGGGGTTCCGCTTCTGCATGATCCTGAGCGCGCAGTCCTTCGAGCAGAAGGTGATGCCGCCCGGCTTGATGCGCGGATCGGACTCGAGGAGCTCGCGCAGCGCGTTGAGCTTCTTCGGGTGCTGGAGCGCCGAGTCGGCGATGTAGACGTGCACGGCGAGCTCCTTCTTCTTCTCGTCCGACCACGAGACGAGCCACGTTCCCAGGCCGATGAAGACGCCGATGAGGAACATCCCGATGAGAACCGAGAGCGCTGAGGCCACGGTCGTGGACACGTTCGCCCCGATCGAGCGCAACGCCTCGGCGAAGACGACGCGAACGCGGGTCATCGGCATACCTGCCCATGATCGGGGAGGGGAGTGGGGAACCGGGAGGTTCCCCATGCTCTCGAGAAGAAGGGGGGGCGCGGGGGAACCATGGTTTCCCCCGCGTCCGCGAGCCGAAGGCGAGCGGTGGTCATTCCTCGGTGTATCCCCCACGCCGCTCGTCGCGGACGAGCCTGCCCGCCTCGAGCGCGATGACGCGCTTGCGCATCTTGTCCACCATCTCGCGGTCGTGGGTGACCATGAGGATGGTCGTGCCCGTGCGGTTGATGCGGTAGAGGAGCTGCATGATCCCGACCGACGTGTCAGGGTCGAGGTTCCCGGTCGGCTCGTCGCAGATGAGGAGCGGCGGATGGTTGACCATTGCGCGCGCGATCGAGACGCGCTGCTGCTCGCCGCCGGAGAGCTGTTCCGGCCGCGAGTTCATCTTGTTCGCGAGGCCGACGAGGTTCAGCACCTCGGGCACCTTCTTGCGGATCTCGGCGTTCGACTGGCCCTGCACCCGCAGCGCGTAGCCGACGTTCTCGGCCGCGGTGCGGTTCGGGAGGAGCTTGAAGTCCTGGAACACGCAGCCGAGGTTGCGGCGGAGGAGCGGCACCTTCGAGCCCTTGAGGCGCGCGAGATCGCGGCCGCCGACGATGATCCGCCCCGACGACGGCTCGAGCTCCTTGAGCAGCAGTCGGATCATCGTGGACTTGCCCGAGCCCGACGCGCCGACGACGAAGACGAACTCGCCCTTGTCGATGACGTACGAGACGCTGTCGAGCGCGGTCACGTGGTTCGTCTCGTAGACCTTGCTGACGTTCTCCATGACGATCATGGAGGCCCCGGTCGACCGGCCGTTCTCGGTCTCTACCGCTGCGGTCGTATCGGGTTCGGCAAGGGCCGTCATCTGCTCGATTTCCGTGTCTTCCGTCACCGGGTTCATGCGTTCACACAGCCCGTGCGCGGGCTGCACCGGTTCCTGGGGGCGCTGCAGTGTAGCCGACGATTCGCCTGCATTCCGGCCACCTACACGACCTGCCCCGCCGCCTTTGCGAGCAGGTACGCGTGGACGAATCCGTCGAGCCCGCCGTCGAGCACGGACTGGGTGTTCCCCACCTCGTAGTCGGTGCGATGGTCCTTGACCAGCTGGTACGGATGCAGCACGTACGAGCGGATTTGACTCCCGAAGCCGATGTCCTTCGCGGCGCCGCGCTCGCGCGCGAGCTCGGCCTCCCGCTTCTCCTCCTCGAGCTCGGCGAGACGAGAGCGAAGGATGCGAAGGGCCGTCGCCTTGTTCGACGTCTGCGAGCGCTCGTTCTGGCACTGGACGACGATTCCCGTCGGAAGGTGCGTGATGCGCACCGCCGAGTCGGTCTTGTTCACGTGCTGCCCGCCGGCGCCGCTCGAGCGATAGGTGTCGATGCGGAGGTCGGCCTCGTCGATCTCGATCTCGCCGTCGTCCGGCAGGAGTGGTGCGACGACGACCTGCGCGAAGGCCGTGTGCCGGCGATGTGCGGAGTCGAACGGCGAGAGTCGCACGAGCCGGTGCACGCCGCGCTCGGCCTTGAGCGTTCCGTAGACGTTCTCGCCCTTGACCTCCATCGTCGCCGACTTGAGGCCGGCTTCCTCGCCGGGGCTCGCCTCGAGGACCTGCCAACCCCAGCCGCGGTCGCTCGCCCAGCGCTCGTACATCCGGAGGAGCATCTCGGCCCAGTCCTGCGCGTCCGTCCCCCCGGTCCCGGCATGGATCTCGAGGACGGCGTCGCCCGCGTCGTACTGTCCCGTGAAGAGCGCGTCCTCGCGCACGCGGTCGAGCTCTTCCTCCAGACCTGCGA
Organism: Actinomycetota bacterium; assembly: GCA_046731795.1. Lineage (GTDB taxonomy): Bacteria > Actinomycetota > Thermoleophilia > Gaiellales > Gaiellaceae > GMQP-bins7. The sequence goes on from JBKPLV010000019.1 coordinate 6,560, forward strand.
GCAGCTGGCCGATCTCGTCGTCGCCTTCGCCCAGCTCGCGGAACTCTCTGGCATCTTCGAACTCGCGAGTGAGCCGCTCGTACCGGTCGAGCTTGCGGGCGATGCGAGCGTGCTCGGTCGAGACGCGGGCCGCTCGTGACTGGTCGTCCCAGAAGTCGGGCTCGCCCATCTCCGCCTCGAGGGCGGCGCGGCGAGCCGCTAGCGCGTCGGGGTCAAAGGTAATCACGGACCCAGGCGAGCTGGGCCCCGATCTCCTGCAGGCGCTCGTCGAGTGGTTTGCCGTCAGCCTCGGGCACGCGCCCAAGGGTAGCCGCACTCCGGGTCGGATCTCACCTCGCGCACGCGGCCCCCGCCGTGCGCAGGCGATCAGGCAACGGACGAGCGAGGTCGACGATCGACTCGAGGTCGTAGACGTTCGGCGGTCGCTGCTGCTCGTCGAGCCACACGACGTCGAGAGGTGTTGCGCCTGCGAGAAACCCGTGAACGGCGTCGACCGCTGCCGCGAGTCGCGCATGGCAGGCACCCGCACCGATCTGGCCGGAGAGCGCGAGGAGCTCGTACTGCACCGCGTACATCTGCTTGAAGAGCTGCTCCCAGGCCTCGCGCGTGCAGAGGGCGCCCGCGTCGTGGACTCTGCGCGACCGGCGGACACAGGAGTCGAGCGCGCTGTTCCATCTCCGGACGGCCATCGCTGACGTCCTGGCCTGCTCCGCGATTCGTCGGCGCTCGACCGCTCGCCGCCGAGTCGTCGTGCGAACGGCCGTGACCGTCTGCGTGGCGGCGTCCGGCTCCGTGGTCAGGGGCGCGGTGGCAAACGTCTCGGTCGTCGTAGGCGGAGCGGCCAGGTCAGGCCGGGTCTCGCTCCCACGGCATCCGGCGAGCGCGAGCACGACGACGCATAGGCCCGCAGCCGATCTCACGACGCGCTCGACGTTACCCGGTCACGCACGAGCAGGCCCGCGAGCCGGGCAAGCACGACCGCGACCGAGAGCCAAATCCTCGCCCTCAAGAGACGGCTTGCGGCGGCACAGAGGTCGGGAGCCGGAGGCCGGCTCCGCCGGCCGGGAGGCTAAGCGCTAAGCACCGTGGCACTTCTTGTACTTCTTGCCCGAGCCGCACCAGCACGGGTCGTTGCGGCCGATGTCCTTGTGCTCGTTCACTGCCGGCGCCTGCGCGAAGGAGCCGCCGTTGTCCGACGACGGTGCGGCGAGCGCGGTCGCGGCGGCCGCGCCTCCGGCCGAGGCGATCGCGTCCGCGCCGGCGGCCGTCTCGTGCTCGTAGTGCAGCGCGCCGTCGCGCGCCGGCACCGGCTCGAGCGCGGGCTGCTCGAGCTCGACGGTGACGTGGAAGAGCGTGAAGACGACTTCAGACCGGATCGTCGTGCCGAGCTCCTCGAACATTGCGTGCCCCTCGCCGCGGTATTCGACGAGCGGGTCCTTCTGCGCGAACGCGCGGAGGTGCACGCCCTCGCGGAGGTAGTCCATCGCCTCCAGGTGCTCCCGCCAGCGCTGGTCGACCGTCTGGAGGATGACGAAGCGCTCGACCTCACGCGCGAGCTCGGGGCCGAGTGCCTGCTCGCGCTCCTCGTAGGTGTCGAGCGCGTCCTCGACGAAGTACTCGGCCAGATCCTCCGCGCTCTTCAGGTCCACGTCCTCCTCGTGCAGCTCCTGGACGGTGATGTCCGATCCGTACAGCGACTGCATGGCGGTGACGAGCCCGTCCAGGTCCCACTCCTCGGAGTACTCCGCGTCGGTGAACTGCGCGACGGTCGCCTCCACGACCTCGCGGATCCACTCGCGCACCTCGTCGGAGAGATCCTCGCCCTCGAGCACACGGCGGCGCTGCTCGTAGATGACCATGCGCTGGGTGTTCATGACATCGTCGTACTTGAGGACGTTCTTGCGCGCGACGAAGTTCTGCTCCTCGACCTTCTTCTGCGCGTTCTCGATCTGCTTCGAGAGGATCGACGCCTCCATGGGCTGGTCGTCCGGGATCTTGAAGCGGTTCATGATGTTGTAGATCCGATCGCCTGCGAACAGGCGCACGAGGTCGTCCTGGCCGGAGAGGTAGAAGCGCGTCTCGCCGGGGTCACCCTGGCGTCCCGAGCGGCCCCGGAGCTGGTTGTCGATGCGGCGCGCCTCGTGGCGCTCGGTGCCGAGCACGTACAGGCCGCCGAGCTCGCGCACGCCCTCGCCGAGCTTGATGTCGACGCCGCGGCCGGCCATGTTCGTCGCGATGGTGACCGCCCCAGGCTGCCCCGCGTCCTTGATGATCTCGCCCTCGCGCTCGTGCTCCTTCGCGTTCAGGACGTTGTGCGGGATGCCCTTCCGCTTCAGGAGCTGCGAGAGGTACTCGGAGGTCTCGACCGCGATCGTGCCGACGAGGACCGGCTGGCCGACCTCGTGGCGCTCCACGAGGTCCTCGAGCACGGCCGCGAACTTCGCCTCCGGCGTCTTGAAGATGAGGTCGTTCTCGTCGGCGCGCGCCACCGGGCGGTTGGTCGGGATCTCGACGACGTTCAGGTTGTAGATCTCGACGAACTCCTTCTCCTCCGTCTTCGCCGTGCCGGTCATGCCCGCGAGCTTCTCGTACAGACGGAAGTAGTTCTGGAGCGTGATCGACGCAAGCGTGACGTTCTCCTCGCGGATCGACACCCCCTCCTTCGCCTCGATCGCCTGGTGCAGGCCCTCGCTCCAACGGCGCCCCTCCATGATGCGGCCGGTGAACTCGTCGACGATCTTGACCTCGCCGTCCTGCACGACGTAGTCGACGTCGCGCTTGTACAGCGACTCCGCCTTCAGCGCCTGCATGAGGTGGTTCACCAGGCTGACGTTGTGAGGGTCGTAGAGGTTGTCGATCCCGAGCGCGCGCTCGACCTTCTCGATCGTCGACTGCGCCGGGGAGACCGTCTTGAACTTCTCGTCGTACAGGAAGTCGGCCCCTGAGAGCTCGGTCTCGTCGAGACCCTTTGCGGTCTTGCGCGTAGCCGGAGCGCCCTCGAGGTCCTTCGCGACGCGCGCGAACGCGTAGTAGGTCTGCGCCGCAGTCTCCGGCTCACCGGAGATGATGAGCGGCGTTCGCGCCTCGTCGACGAGGATCGAGTCGACCTCGTCCACGATTGCGTACGCGTGGCTGCGCTGGACGGTTTGCTCCAGCGAGACGGCCATGTTGTCGCGGAGGTAGTCGAAGCCGAACTCGGAGTTCGTCCCGTACGTGACGTCGCAGGCGTAGGCCTCGCGGCGCTCGGCGAACGGCATGAGGTTCTGGATGTGGCCGACCGAGCTGCCGAGGAGCTCGTACACCGGCCTGGTCCACTCGGCGTCGCGCTTGGCGAGGTAGTCGTTGACGGTCACGAGATGCACGCCCCGGCCCCCGAGGCCATTCAGATACAGCGGCTGCACCGCGACGAACGTCTTCCCCTCACCGGTCTTCATCTCCGCGATGTCGCCCTCGTGCAGGACGATTCCGCCCATCAGCTGGACGTCGAACAGACGAACGCCGATCGTCCGCTTGAAGGCCTCTCGCACCGCGGCGTAGGCCTCGAAGAGCAGGTCCTCCAGCGACTCGCCGTTCTCGAGCCGCTGCTTGAACTCCGCGGTCTTCCCGCGGAGCTCGTCGTCGGTCAGCTTCTCGAAGTCGGGCTCGAGGGTGCCGATGTACTCGGCCTGCTGCTTGAGGCGCTTGAGACGGCGCCCCTCGCCCATGCGCAGGACGCTCTCGAACTTGCCAAACGACGTGGTGGACACGGGCCTAGGGTACCGGCTGACCTGCGCGACCGACCGCGCGCCGCCGGACACCGGATGGTTATCGCTCGTTCACCGGTAGGTCACCACGGGGGAGATAGCATCGCGGCGGTGGACGGGTCGCAACTGCTCGGAATACCGCTCTTCGAGGGGCTGACGCTCGACCAGCGCGCCTCCGTCGCGCGCATGTGCGAGCAGCTCGACGTCGAGAAGGGGACGACGCTCGTGAAGGAGGGCGACTTCGGGTTCGCCGCCTTCGCGATCACGTCGGGGACCGCCGATGTCGTGCAGGACGGAGCCGTTCTCCGCACGCTCGGGCCGGGCGACGTCTTCGGCGAGATCGCCATCATGTCCGGCGGCCGCCGTACGGCAACCGTCGTCGCGACGAGCTCGATGACGCTCGTCACGGTGCTCAACCGCGACATGTGGCGGCTCGAGCGCGAGCATCCGGACGTCGCCGCCGCGCTCCGCGCGACCATCTCCGAGCGCCTCGGAACGTCGGCGCCCGGCGCCGCCTAGAGCGCGAGGACCGACAGCTCCCAGACGTCGTCGCGCAGGCGGTGCGCGTTCGCAGCGTACGGACCACTCACCCGCTCGCTCGCGAGACGCTCGAGGCCCTCGGCCCTGCCGGGATCAGACGGGAGACCATCGACCGCGAGCGTGAGCTCGGACCCGTTCCAGGTCAGCTCGAGCTCGTCGCCCCGTGGATCCGGATCGAGCCGGCCCGTCTCGATCGAGACCGCCCCGACCGCCCAGACCTCTGCGCGGCGCACGGCGAGCGCGCGATAGGGCGGCTCGAGCTCGTCGCCGAGGGCGGCGGCGAACGGCGTCGGGTCCGCAGCGCCCTCCGACTCGAGCACGAACGTGCCGTCGGGAAGCGTGACGAACGCGACCTCGTCACCCGGGACGCCGTCCACCTCGGCCGTCGCCACGGCGTCCCATTCGCGCTGTCGCTGGAGACCGGTGATGCCCGCCGCGAGCCACTCGCGGCCCGGGTCGAGTGGCATCACGCGGCTGCCTCTTCGCCCGTCTCGCCCTTCGACTTGCGCGCAGCACGTCTGGGCTCGAGCACGCGCTTATCACGGTAGCGCTCGATCTGGCGCTCGAGCTTGTCGACGAGCCGATCCACAGCGGCCTCGTATGTCTGGGCCGCCTCACGCGCGACGAGATTCGGCCCCTTGGTGTACACGACGCCCTCGACGACGTGGTCGTCGGCGATCGCCGGGTTGTGCTCGCGCGAGAACGTCACCTCGACGACCGTGCCCTCGTAGAGACGTTTCGCGAGCTTCGCGAGCCGCTTCTCCGTGTACGTCTCCACGGCATCTGGAAGCGACTCGTTCTGGGCCTTGACCTGGAGCTGCATGGCGGAGCTCCTTTCGAGATCCTGGCACTGACGTTGGTCTCAATCTAACGGACTGCCCGCGCCAGGGTCACGACGTGAACCCGGCGGGCTCCGGCTCGCCGGCATGCGCTCGCGCAGGCATCGGCGGTGGCCCCGGAGGTGTAGACGTCGTCCACGACGCAGACCTCTCGAGGCACGCTCGAGCGCGTCTCGACGCTGCCTCGAACGTTGCTCCTGCGGGCTTCGAGGGAGAGGCCGCGCTGGCGGGGAAGCGTCCGGCGGCGCGCGAGAACGTCGTGCATGGGCAGCCCCCAACTGACCGCGAGCTCGGCGGCGAGGCCACGCGCGGGAACGTCTCCGCGACGCCACGCCCGCTCGGGATCGCCGGGGACGGGAACGAGGCACTCGGCGGCCGGCGGCGGAACCACTTCGACGACGACGCTCGCCGCCTCCCGCGCGAGCCCTCGCAGCCCCCGCTCCTTCCAGGCCCGGACGAGGGCGCGCGCGCGAGCGTCGTAGACGATCGCCGAGCGGGCATCTGCAAAGGCCAGCCGGCGTCCGGCGCATTCGGCGCAACGCCTGACGGGCCAAGGCCCCGGGGATCCGCAGCGCTCGCACACGGGAGGCATGAGCCGGGTCAGCGCAGACCGGCACGACGCGCAGAGCGCCGCGCCTGGCCCGTCGCAGACCGCACAGCGCTCCGGCAGCACGAGGTCGAGCACGCGCACGCCGACGACGGTAGGCCCGCGCGTGTCACGAGTTCGTGCCTACTCGGTGACGATTCGGCCCCCAATGCTGTCGTACACTCACCGGCATGGACGCCCCGCCCGGTTGTTCACGATGGGGCTCACGCCGCACGTCGACGCAGTCCTCGTCTTCGACCCGAGCGAGTCGGCGGAGACACGCGAGTACGAGGTGTTCTCGATCGCTCCGAGCGAGCAGGATCGGGTGTGGAACGAATGGGATGCGATGCGCGCCCAGCTTGCCCCCACCGGGCGCATTCCGTTCAGTGACGTGGAGGTCGACGAGAGCACCCACGTCATGCGGATTCGCACGATGGGGCTCGAGAGCTTCGCGACCAACTAGCCCGGCTCACGCCGGCCTCGCTCACGTCTCGGAGAGCGGGTCGGCGGACACGAGCTCGCGCAGGTCGTTCTGCGCCCGCTCGAGATCCGCGGGCGTCTTGATCGGCGAGAAGCGGCCGCGGGTGCCACGTCGCGGCACCTCGAGGTACTGAGTCGGCACGAGCGCCGAGGCCTCGTGGTAGACACGCTCGAGCTGCACCGCGGGCCGGCCCTCGGCCGTCTTCTCCACGTACAGCCAGGTGAGGTCGTAGTCGGTGTCGAGCGCGTCGATGTCGAAGAGCGCCGTGTTCGTGTTGAAGACAGGCGTGAGGTCCTGGTCGAACGAGGGCGGGAAGCGCGGTCCCTCGAGGAGCTGGAGCCTGCCGTCAACCCGCACGGGCGCACCTCCCAGGTCCCCCTCCTTGCGGGCGACCTCGCACGTCAGCGGCTTGCCGCCGAGCACGTGCGCACCGACGACGACGGGGTCGACGCGAGCGCCGAGGTTGTCGACGTTGGAGACCGTCACGACGCGAACGCCGCGTTCCCGCAGTTCCACGAGCGTGCCGGATCGCCGTAGCGCCTGGAAGAGGTCGCCGTGCCCAGGCGCGTACGTCGAGGCGCGCCCGGCGCCGTCGCGGAACAACTCCCCGTTGGGCTCGAGACGGAGGGAGACGAACTGATGGAAGACGAGCGGATCGCCGAGTCCTCGCTCGGCGACGTGCGCGCGGATCGCCTCGTCCGTCGCGAAGCTCGTCATCAGCGCGAGCGGAATGCTGCACTCGAGGCGCCGCTCGAGGGCGACCGTCTGCTCGAGCTTCGCCTCGAGGAAGCTCTTCCCGGCGACCGCGGCCAGGACCGCCTTGACGACGCCGCCGAACCGCGTGGCCATGCCTCCCGCGAGGATCACCTGCGCGACCTCGTCGCGTTTGAGAGCCTCGAGCCCGGCGTCCCGTGCGGCATCGAAGCCGTCGTCCCCGGGCGCCGGGAGCCGCGTGAGGTCCTCGGGAGCGGGAGGCTCGATGTCGCCGCGAACGACGTTCGTCTCCGGCGAGAGCTCCCCGGAGGCGACGCGCGCACGGAGTGCGTCGAAGAGCGGTTCGTCGAAGCCGAAACGGTCGAGGATCGCCTGTGTGTCCCGGTCGACCTCGATCACGTGGTGCTCCACACCGGCGACGGGAGCGACTCCGCATAGGGCGCGCGGTGGACTCCCACCTCGGTCACGATCGCGGCGACCAGTTCCGAGGGAGTGACGTCGAAGGCCGGGTTCCGCGCCGGGAAGCGCGACGTCACCTCGGCGGGGTCCCGCTCCTCGATCGGGATGTCGTCGCCCGTCGCCGCGGTCGGGTCGAGCGTCGAGGTGGGGGCGACGACGTACAACGGCAGGTCGTGGTGCGCGGCGGCGAGCGCGAGCCCGTACGTCCCGACCTTGTTCGCGACGTCGCCGTTCGCGGCGATCCGATCGGCCCCGGTGAAGACCGCGTCCACCACACCGCCGGCCATGAGCGACGCCGCCGCGCCGTCCACGATCACCGAGAACGGGATGCCGAGCGCCTCGAGCTCCCACGCCGTCAGGCGGGCGCCCTGGCGCAACGGACGCGTCTCGTCCACCCAAACGTGCTCGACCAGTCCCGCCTCCCAGGCCGCGCGAACGGCCCCGAGCGCCGACCCGTACCCGCCGGTCGCGAGCCCGCCCGTGTTGCAGTGCGTGAGGAGGCGGGCACCGGAGGGAACGAGCGGCACCGCGTGCTCGGCCATCCTCCGGCAGCGTTCGACCTCGGCACCGTGAAGCGCCCGTGCCCGCTCGGCTGTCGGCTCGTCCCGCATCGTCTCGAGCGCCCAGCGGAGGTTCACGGCCGTCGGACGAGAGGATGCGAGGACCTCGACGGCCCGGTCGAGGTCTTCGCCGCGTGCGGCGGCGAGCGCGAGCCCGTACGCCGCCGCGACTCCGATGGCGGGCGCGCCCCGAACGGCGAGCACCCGGATGGCGTCGGCGACCTCCGCCGCCGAGTGACAACGCAGCTCGGCCTCCTCGTCCGGCAGGCGGCGCTGGTCGAGCACGACCACCGCGTCCTCCTCGAGGCGAACGATCCGCTCGGGCGTCAGGTCGCGCGCGGCCACGCGACCAGCCTACGCCGAGCTCAGCGCAGCACGCGGGCCTTGGCCGGATCGAACGTCCGCCAGGCCCGGCGACCGTGGTCGTCTGCTCGCCCTGCAGGAACCGGACCTTGACGGTCGGCGCGGCTGCCGCTCGGCCGGACAGCGCAGAGACGCCTATCGCGAGCGCGATCAGGGCAACGACCCTCACGTGAGAGGCTGTGGCTGCGGCGTAAGCGCTGGAGCCCTACGTTCGTCCGCCACGAGGACGAGAGCCTCGCCGCCGACCATCGTCGCCGTGCACCAGATGGGGGACATGCGGCGTCAGCCGAGCGACGATGAGGAGAGGATGGACGACAACGTCCTCCCACTCAGGCCGGGGCCTCACGAGCTCCTCGACGACCGCTACCTGCTCGACACGTTCCTCGAGTACACGCCGGACTCCGTCTACTTCAAGGACGACAAGAGCCGGTTTCTACGGATCAGCGCCGCGCTCGCGGCACGGCTGGGCCTCGCCGACGCCGCCGATGCGATCGGGAAGACCGACTTCGACTTCTTCGGCGCCGAGCACGCCCGCGAGGCGTTCGCCGACGAGCAGCGTCTGATACGGACCGGCGAGTCGCTGATCGGCATCGAGGAACGCGAGAACTGGGAGGACGGGCGCGAGGCGTGGGTCTCGACGACGAAGGTTCCTCTTCGAGACCGCAACGGCCACATCGTCGGCCTGTTCGGGATCTCGCGCGACATCACGGAGCGGAAGCGCAACGAGCAGCAGCTCGCGGCGCAGGCCGAGCAGCTCGCTGAGCAGGCCCGCGAGCTCGAGCAGCTGATGCTGGTCGACGACCTGACCGGTCTCTTCAACCGGCGCGGACTGCAACTCGTCGGCGAGCAGGCGCTCTACAGGGCCCGCCGAGACGGCCTCGCGGTCGTGCTGCTCTTCCTCGACCTGGACGGGCTGAAGCAGATCAACGACCGGCTCGGGCACAGCGCCGGCGACCAGGCGATCCGTGCACTCGCCGACGTGATCCGCGAGGTGACGCGGGAAAGCGATATCGCGGCGCGGGTCGGCGGCGACGAGTTCGCGATGATCCTCTTCGACCACGGCGGCGAGGCTGCGGCCAACGTCGTCGAGCGGATCGCAAAGGGCGCTGTGTCCGCCCGCGAGCGCCACTCGCTCGCGCACGAGCTCTCCGTCAGCGTCGGAATCTGCGAGATCGACCCGCGCACGCCCGGATCGATCGAGGACCTGCTCCAGCAGGCCGATCGGTCGATGTACGACGAGAAGCTCGGTGCACGTGCCACCGAGCCTCTCGAGCTTCGGAGCCGGAAGAGCGCCTGACCTACGTACCCTCGTCCCACGACGCGAGGTAGCGCGCCTGCTCCTCTGTGAGCTGATCGATCGCGATCCCCATCGTCTCGAGCTTGAGTCGGGCGATCTCGTCGTCGATGTCCTTCGGCACGTCGTAGACCTTGCGCTCGAGCGTCGCCGCATTTGCGATCACCCACTCGGCAGCGAGCGCCTGGTTTGCAAAGGACATGTCCATCACGAGCGCTGGATGGCCTTCGGCGGCGGCGAGATTCACGAGTCGCCCCTCGCCGATCAGGTACAGACGCCGCCCGTCGGCGAGCGTGAACTCGTCGACCAAGGCCCTCGCCTCTCGCGTCTCGACCGCCAGGTCGCGCAGTGCTGCGATCTCGATCTCGACGTTGAAGTGGCCGGTGTTCGCCAGGATCGCACCGTCCTTCATCCGCTCCATGTGCGCACGGGTGATGACGTTCTTGTCTCCCGTCGCGGTGCAGAAGATGTCTCCGACGCTCGAGGCGACTTCCATTGGCAGGACCTCGTAGCCGTCCATGGCCGCCTCGAGGGCACGCAGCGGATCGACCTCGGTGACGATGACGTGCGCGCCCATTCCGCGCGCCCGCATCGCGACGCCGCGACCGGTCCAGCCGTAGCCGGCGATCACGAAGCGCTTCCCGGCGAGGAGCACGTTCGTCGCGCGGATGATCCCGTCGATCGTCGACTGGCCCGTGCCGTAGCGGTTGTCGAAGAGGTGCTTGGTGCGCGCCTCGTTCACAGCGATGACGGGAAAGCCGAGCTTGCCGTCGCGCTCGAGGGCCTTCAGCCGGATCACGCCCGTCGTCGTCTCCTCCGTGCCCGCGATCACGTCACCGAGCTGCTCGCGGCGCGCCGAATGGAGGACGCCGATGACGTCGGCGCCGTCGTCCATCGTCAGGTGAGGACGGTGGTCGACCGCGGCCTCGATGTGGCGGTAGTAGGTGTCGTTGTCCTCGCCCTTGATCGCGAAGACGCCGACGCCGTACTCGTCGACGAGCGCGGCCGCGACGTCGTCCTGCGTGGACAGCGGGTTGGAGGCGCAGAGGACGACGTCCGCACCGCCCGCGCTGAGCGTGCGGGCGAGGTTCGCCGTCTCGGTCGTCACGTGCAGGCACGCCGAGATGCGATGCCCGGCAAGCGGCTGCTCGCGCTCGAAGCGCTCGCGGATCGCGGCGAGCACCGGCATCTGCCGATCGGCCCACGCGATGCGCCGCATCCCCTCGGGTGCGAGCGCGAGATCCTTCACGTCGTATCGCCGTGTCGTTGCCATTCAGTCCTCTCTTCGGTCTCGTCGTGGGAGGTCAGGTCTCAGGCCGCGTCGATCGCGAGGAGCCGCTCGTGCTTGCGCTGCTCCCAGTCGACCCAGGTGGGAGCGGTCTGCTCGGGCTCGGGAACGCTCGTGCCGGCAAGCCACGTCTCGACCGCCGCCCGGAGCGCCGGCTCACGTCGCAGCCGCAGCGCGAACTCGAGCTCGGCGAGCTCGACGCCGAACTGCGCGCGGAGCTCGACCAGCGCGTTCAGCTGGTTCAGCTCGCGGATGCCGTAGCGGCGGTAGCCCGCGCCGCTCCGAGCCGGGACGACGAGCCCGTCCTGCTCGAGGTAGCGCAGCATGCGCGGCGACCAGCCCGTCCGCCGGCTCGTCTCGCCGATCGTCATCCACGGCTCCATGCCGTCGCAACCCTACCAGA
>JBKPLV010000020.1:0-4927 GCA_046731795.1 Actinomycetota bacterium
CCGGATGCTCGACCTGGATCCGGCCGTTCAGCTCGAGGAAGAAGAAGGCCTCGCCGTCGACCACGAACTCGACCGTTCCGGCGCTGCGATACTCGATGGCACTGCCGAAGGCGACTGCCGCCTCGTGCAGCTGCCCCCGGAGCGCCGGGGAGAGTCGTGGCGCCGGCGACTCCTCGAGGACCTTCTGATGGCGCCGCTGCACCGAGCAGTCGCGCTCGCCCAGCGCGAGCACCGTTCCGTGCGCGTCCGCGAGGACTTGCACCTCGACGTGGCGCGGTCGCTCCAGGTACCGCTCGCAGTAGAGCGTTCCGTCGCCGAACGCCGCCACTGCCTCGCGCTCTGCAGCGGCCAGCGCGTCCGCGAGCTCCGCCTGCGTGCGGACGACGCGCATGCCGCGGCCGCCGCCTCCCGCCGCGGCCTTGACGACGAGCGGGAAGCCGATCTCCTCCGGCGGGCCGTCCGGGAGGACCGGCACTCCTGCCTCACGCGCGATCTGCTTCGCCGCGAGCTTGTCCCCGCCGAGTCGTAGCGCCTCGGGCGGGGGCCCTATCCAGATCAGGCCGGCCGCTTCCACGGCCTCCGCGAAGTCGCCGCTCTCGGCCAGGAACCCGTATCCGGGATGCACCGCGTCGGCGTCGCTCGCTTTCGCCGCGCGGACGTGCTCCTCGGAGTGGAGATAGCTCGCGATCTCGACCGTCGCGTCAGCAGATCGCGCGTGCAGCGAGCCGGCGTCGTCGGGCGCGACCACCGCCACGGTCTCGATGTCGAGCGCTCGGCACGTGCGGAAGATCCGCACCGCGATCTCCCCTCTGTTCGCGACGAGCAGGCGGCGGATCGGCACGGCCGCACTCTATTTGTGCGCAGGCAGGCATCTCGCTAGCGCGAAGATGCCGACCGCGTGAGATCCTCGAACCGCGCCCGCAAAGCGGCCGCGGATGCTTGTTTCGGCACGGACGCACTCTGTGTGTGCGCCGCTGTTATACGCTGCGCGCCGTGATCCGCTTCCTCGTGCGGACGGTGATCGTCCTGATCGGCAACGCGGTCGGACTCATCGTCGCGTCACTTGTCTTCGACGGCTTCAGCATCGACGTCACGGGATTCATCGTGTCGCTCATCATCTTCACGGTCGCAGTCGCCCTCCTCACGCCCTTCCTCACGAGCGCGATGCAGCGCGGACGCTCGAACTCAGCGGCGGTCGGCGGAGTCGCGCTGATCTCGACGTTTCTCGCGCTCCTCGTCACGGATCTCTTCAGCGACGGCCTGAACATCGACGGGATCGGGACCTGGATCGGCGCGACGGTCGTCGTGTGGCTCGCGTCGCTGATCGCCGTCTTCATCCTGCCCTTCCTCGGGCTCAGGAAGTTCCTCGAAGAGCGCCGCGCCTAGTCCGCCTCGAGCCAGCCCGCTGCGCGACGCTCGAGGAACGCGCGGAGGCCATCCTGACCCTCGTCGCTCGTGCGGCGCTCGGCGGCGATGTGGGCGGTCTCGATGCCGACGGGTCGCTCGCGCACCAGCCGCTTCGCCTCGCGGACGGCGATCGGTCCACCCGCGAGGATGTCGCGCACGATCTCTTCGGCCCGCTCTCCTGCGTCGGCTGCGATCTCCGAGACGAGCCCGATGCGCAGCGCCTCGTCGGCACCGAACCGCTCGCCGGTGAGGAAGTAGCGGCGCGCCGCCGCGCCGACCCTGGAGAGGACGAACGGCGAGATCACCGCGGGGATGATCCCGAGCCGCACCTCCGTGAAGCCGAAGACCGCGTCCGGCCATGCGACCGCGACGTCGCAGCAGGCCACGAGCCCCGAGCCGCCTCCCAGCGCGAAGCCGTGGACGCAGCAGACGATGGGCGCGGGGCACGAGTCGATCGTCTCGAGCATCCGGTAGAGGCGCATCGCGTCCTCGACGTTCTCGTCGTAGGAGAGGTCGATCGATGCGCGCTGCCACTCGACGTCGGCGCCGGCGCAGAACGAGGGGCCCTCCCCTTCCAGGAGCACGGCCCGAGCGTCGCCGACGTCGCCGAAGGCCTCGGTCAGCTCCGCGATCAGCGCCGCGTCGAACGCGTTGCGGCGCTCCGGCTTCGCGAGGGTGATGCGGAGAACGTGCCCGTCCAGCTCGATCTTCAGCGCTGCCATCCGCGCGAACCTTAGAGTCCCGCCATGTTGAAGGGTGCGCTCGCCGCGTCCGTCACGCCTCTACGGAACCAGGGCTCGGCGCTCGACGAGGACGCGTTCGGACCACTCTGCGATTTCTTCGTCGACGCGGGCCTGGATGGCCTGCTCGCGCTCGGAACCGCGGGCGAAGGGATCCTCCTCAATGTCGAGGAGCGCCGCCGCGCGGCCGATCTCTTCCTGCAGGCAGCCGACAACCGGCTGCAGGTGGCGGTCCACTGCGGTGCACAGACGACTGCCGACACCGTCAGGCTGGCCGAGCATGCCGCGGAGGTCGGCGCCGACGCGGTGGTCGTCATCGCTCCGCCGTACTTCAAGCTCGACGAGAACGCGCAGTACGCCCACTTCTTCGCGGCCGCCAGCGCGTGCGCGCCGCTGCCCTTCTACGTGTACGAGTTCGCGTCGACGACCGGATACGCGGTCGCGCCCGCGGTGCTCGAGCGGCTGCGCGACGACGCCCCGAACGTCGTCGGGCTGAAGGTCTCCGACACGCCGTTCGGCGCATTCGAGAAGTACCTGCTGCCGGGCTTCGAGATCTTCGTCGGACCGGAGGCGCTGATCGCCGACGGCCTCGCACACGGCGCCGTCGGGGCAGTGTCGGCCCTCGCCTCGGCGCTGCCGCGTGAGGTCGCCTCGGTCGTGCGCGCGCCGAGCGCCGACGGGGCGGCGCGCCTGGGCGAGCTCCGCGCCTTCGTCGAGCGCTTCCCGCGGCAGGCCGCCCTGAAGCGGCTGCTGGCGCTTCAGGGCGTTCCTGTCCGAGAGGACGTTCGTGCTCCCCTCCGCGAGCTGACGCTCGAGGAGCGCGACGAGCTCGACGCCTGGTTCGGCGCGCGGCGGCGCTAGCCGGACGCGTTCGACAACGCCTCGAACTCCTCGTAGACGTCGGCGTCGGCGCCGAGCAGATCCTGCGCGTACCCCAAGGCCTCGGGCAGCTCCTCGTCGAACACGATCGCCCCGAAGCGCTCGGTCGCCTCGTTCCAGATCCACTGACTCGGTGGGACGAGCTCCGGGAGGGACTCCCGGAGCTCGTCGATCGTCGTCTTCGACTCGACGACGTTCCAGATCAGCAGGCGAACGAGCACGCGTGCAGCCTCAGCTCGTCGGACAGAAGACCGCGAGATAGAAGTCCGACGCCACCGACGTTCCGGTCGAGTCGTACGTGTGCACGAACGCGGCGTTCACGTTCCCCTGGCGCGGCGCCACGGCGATCTCACCCGGCGTCGTCGCGTTGGCGGTTGCCTTGCCGACCGACGCGACGTAGGCGCAACCCGTCACGTCACGATTGAAGACGACCTCGTAGCGGCCGTCCTCGCCTGCGAGCTTGGCGACGGAGTTCGTCCCGCTGGAGCGCGCAAGCGTGCCGGCCCCCGTCACGACGGCCCAGAGGGCGGTTGCGGAGGTGCCCGGATCACCCTTGGGGCCTGCGGGGCCGGCCGGTCCGGCGGGACCCGCGGGCCCGGCCGGGCCGGCCGGTCCGGCGGGGATCTGTCCCGCCTTGAAGTCGGCGCGAAGCAGCGAGTGGTTCTTCACCTTGGCCGAGACGACGGCGTTCGACTTCAGCTGCGCGGTCCCGACGCTGTTGCGCGGAACAAGCTGCGACACGGCCGCGACACCGGTTCCCGTCAGAGCGACGAGCAGCGCGATGCACGCAACGACGAGTGCTGGGCTCGGGCGATATCTCGATCGGAACATGGGAAGCTCCTTCCGTAGACGAGGCCGCAGACTGAGCGCAGTCTTACAAGCGGCGCGTCTAGAACGGCCCGTGGGGCTCGTAGCTCCCGCGGCGGGCGCCGACCGCGATCATCGTCATCCCGTTCGGGCCGGCAATCGGCACGCGCGTCGTTCCGGGATCGAAGCGGAGGAACGTCCCCGCCTCGACGTCGACCTCCTCGCCGTCGATGCGATACCTGCCCGAGCCCCGGACGATCACGTTGACCTCCTCCTGGCCCGTCGCGATCTCGTCGTGCTCGCGGCCCTCGCTGTTCGGCGGGATCTCGAACCAGTTGATCCCGAACGCCTCGACGCCGAGCACGCGCCGCACGAACCGGACGGCTCCGCCCGGCCCGGCGGGCTCGACCTTGTCGACGTGGATCATCGAGTAGCCCACGGCGCCTTTCTACATGCGGAAGACGCCGAAGGTCGTCTCCGGCACGGGCGCGTTGGCGGCCGCCGCGAGCCCCAGCGCGAGCACGCGGCGCGTGTCGAGCGGGTCGATGATGCCGTCGTCCCACAGCCGGGCGGTCGAGTAGTAGGGATTCCCCTCGGCCTCGTACGTCGCCCGGATCTCGTCGGGATCGGCGTCACCGACCATCGTCAGCACGGTGGCGGCCTGCTCACCGCCCATGACGGAAATGCGCGCATTCGGCCACATCCACAGCTGGCGCGGCTCGTAGGCCCGTCCGCACATCGCGTAGTTGCCGGCGCCGAAGGAGCCCCCGATCACGACCGTGAACTTCGGCACGTCCGCGCACGCGACGGCCATTACGAGCTTCGCGCCGTCCCGGGCGATGCCGCCCTCCTCGTACTCCTTGCCGACCATGAACCCGGTGATGTTCTGTAGGAAGACGAGCGGGACGCGCCGCTTGCACGCGAGCTCGACGAAGTGCGCGCCCTTCTGGGACGACTCCGCGAAGAGCACGCCCTGGTTCGCGAGGATCGCGACGGGGTAGCCCTCGATGCGCGCGAAGCAGCAGACGAGCGTGTCGCCGTAGAGCTGCTTGAACTCGTGGAAGCGCGAGCCGTCGACGATGCGGCCGATGACG
>JBKPLV010000021.1:0-4485 GCA_046731795.1 Actinomycetota bacterium
CTCGAGCGTTCCGACGGTCAGGCGCTCCGAGTCGAGCGGGTGGAGCTCCCTCCCGCCGCGGCCCCAAACCTCGACGTAGCTGCTCACCGCAAGCGCTCATTGTGTCGCTCGCGTCGAGTGGCTGCAACCGAGCGACGGTCATGGCCACTTGCCGAACGGTCAGAGACCGTTCCCTTCACGCAACCGAGGTCAGTGCGTCCGAGGGATCGTCGGCTGCTCTTCGGGTCGGCACAGTCGAATCGTTGGTCGACACATCCATTTGGAAGGGAGGCACCCATGAACTCGAAGCGCCTTCTCCCGTTCCTGGGAATCGTGTGCGCAGCGCTCGCACTCACCGTCGTCGGAGGGCTGGCAGTCTCCGCCTCCGCGACCCCGCCGGGCAAGAACGGATCGATCGCGTTCACGCGGTTCGCGATCGTCGACGACCGGGGCGAGAGCAAGGCCGGCTCGATCTACACGATCGACGTGAACGGAAGGGGCGAGCGCCGCCTCACGCGTCCGCCGGCCGGAGCAAGCGACTTCCAGCCCGATTGGTCGGCCGACGGCTCGCGGATCGTATTCGAGCGCCAGCTCGAGGACCAGCCGTATCAGGTCTGGAGCGTCAAGCCCGACGGCTCGGACCTGCGCCAGATCGAGCCCGGTTGCCCGGTGCCGGCGGACCAGATCTGCGACCTCTCCAGCCCCGCCTGGTCTCCGGACGGCTCACGCGTCGCCTACATGGACGCCCACGGGAACGTGAAGTACATCGGCGGCACCGAGTGGATCGAGGTGGGCGCGCTCTCGGTGATGGACGCCGACGGCTCGAACCGACGGCAACTGACCCAGCTCCGCCGCCCGACGTCGTCCGAGGACGGGGAGCCGGTCTGGTCACCGGACGGAACGCGGATCGCCTTCGTCCGGCTGAACAGCACCGCGAAGCCCCGAAACGGGCATGCGGTCTTCGTGATCAACGCCGACGGCACCGGCGTGCGGCAGTTGACGCCCTGGCGCATGCAGGCCGGGGACCACCCCGACTGGTCGCCCGACGGCAGGTGGATCCTCTTCCGCTCGCCCGAAGTGGGCCTCGCAGGGACGGATCTCTACCGCGTGCACCCGAACGGCACCGGGCTGAAGCGGCTGACCAACACGAAGCAGGACATCGACATGCTCTCTGCCTCGTACTCCCCGGACGGGAGGTCGATCGTCTTCTCCCAGACCGGGAAGGGCGGCTTGCCGGATCTCTGGGTCATGCGGGCCGACGGCACGAAGGTCAGGCAACTCACGCGATCGGCCAAGTGGGACAGCGCTCCCGACTGGGGCCCGTCGCGGTAGCCCACGCGATCTTTCTGCGGAAAGGAGACCACCATGAAGGGACTCATCACGATCGCGGAGCTGGGGCTGTGAACCGCCTGTTTCAGCTCAGCGGGGTCGTGTTCGTCGTGCTCGTCGTGGTAACCGTCGTCGGTATCAGCGGAAGCACGCCGGGTGTCGGCGCGTCGGCGGACGAGCTCGCGACCTTCTACAACGAGAACGACGTCCGGCAGGGCATCGGCACATTCGTGCTCGCCGCGGCCGCACCGTTCGTCCTGCTGTTCGGAATCGGTCTGGCCACGACCTACGGGGCGCGACGCGAGGGAGGTCTGTCGGGCTGGGGCTATGTCCTGCTCACCGGGACGATCCTCGTGGCCGGCTCAGTGCTCGTCACGGCGTTCGTGCACTTCGCGCTCGCGAACGGCGGCGACGAGCAGATCTCGCCGACGGCGCTCGAGGCCCTGAACTCGCTCGACGGAAACACGTGGATGATGTTCAACCCCGCCCTCGGAGTCATGATGCTCGGCGCCGCCGGGGCTCTTCTCTCGGCCGGGACCCTTCGGTGGCTCGGCTGGATCGCCCTCGTCCTCGGCATCGCAGCGTTCGTCCCGTTCGCCGACTTCCTCGCGCTGCTCGGAGCGCTCCTCTGGATCGTCGTCACGAGCATCGTTCTCGCTCGCGGGCGGAGCACGTGGGTGCCGTCGTCGCGCAACAAGCCGCACGAGCCCATCGCCACGCAACCGAAGGAGGCCTTGCAATGACTCGCGGAGCCGTTCGCGACCAGGGCAGACGGCGGTGCGTGGTCGCCGTCCGAAATCGGATCGACTTCCGATGCAACCCGACGAACCTCACCGGCCCCTTCAACCTTTGCGTCTCCCGGCTCGACGGGAAGAGCTTGAAGCGATTTCCCTGGCCTCTGCTGTCAGTCCACCCGATCTGGGGCACGCGTCCACGAGGAGGATGAGATGAAGCGATTTGTAGTACTCGCCACGTTCGCAACAGTCGCCGCGGTCGTCGTTCCGACCGCATCGTCCGGCAAGGCGCTGTGCGTCGGCCCTAAGGCAGGCTGCTACCCGACGGTCCAGGCAGCCGTCGACGCCGCGCAGGACGGGGACACGATTCGGATCGGGACAGGCACGTTCGCTGGCGGCATCGTCATCGAGAAGAGCGTCAACCTCGTCGGCGCCGGCGCCAGCGGCACGATCATCCGAGGTGGCGGGCCGGTGCTCACGATCGGCGAGTTTGGAGCCTCGACAGAGCCGACCGTCTCGATCGACGGGGTGACGATCACAGGCGGCATCACCCGGTCGAGCCCCGAGTCGACTCCGTTCACCGGCCAGGAGGGCGTCTTCGCCGCCGGTGGCGGCGTCGAGGTCCCGCCCAACGCAGACTTCAGCGGCGGCGCGGCGGTGACGATCACGAACAGCGTCATCACCGGGAACCACGTCGCCCCGACCGACACGGCGCCGTTCGGTCCGCCTTGCCCCGGCGGCCCCTGCCCGTTCGCGTTCGCCGGGGGCGGCGGGATCGACAGCTGGGGCACGCTGACGCTGGCGAACACGACTGTCAGCGACAACCGTGTCGGCTCGGCGTCGGGGCTGTCCACGCTCGCGAGTGACGCCACCGGCGCGGCTATCACGAGCTTCCTCGGCCCGCTCACGATCAGTGGCTGCGTGATTCACGGCAACCGGGCGAGCGCGACCGGTCCCAACGCACGGTTCGCCGAAGGCGGGGCGATCTCGGCGGCCGGCGGAACCCTCACGGTCAGCAACAGCTCGATCTCGGGCAACAGCGCCGTACTGGAAGCGTCGCTTCCGAACAGCGTCGAGCTGCTTGCCAACGGCGGAGGACTGCACATCTCGGGCGACGTGTCGGTCGCCACGATCAGCAACACGACGATCTCGGGCAACTCGGTTGCGATGACGAACACGGTCGGCGACACCGAAGCGTTCTCCGGCGGCATTCACGTGAACCTCGGTGTCGACTTCACGATGAGCAACAGCGTGGTCGCCGACAACAGCGTCAGCTCGGCGACGGTCTTGCCCTCTTCGGGCGATGCCGAGGGCGACTCGGGGGCCGGCGAGCTCCTCGGCACGATCAGCAGTACACGCTTCACGGGCAACACGGTCACCGTCATCGCGGCGGCCGGGGACGCAACCGCCCTCGCCGGCGCAGCGATCGATTTCGGGTCCATGACGAGCAGTGTCATCGGAAACAATCACGTGCAGGCCTCGAGTCCGAGCGGGACGGCTCTCGCCGCGGGTGGCGCCCTCGTGATCGACGAGCCCGGCTTGACGCTGCGCAACAGCGAGGTGAGTGGGAACACCGTCGGCGCGAACGGCGCCAGCGGGAGTGCGCGGGGCGGCGGCATCTTCGACGCATCCATCGCCAACCTTCCTCCGGGCGGGCCTTTGAAGCTCGTGAACAGCGCTGTCACGGGCAACACGCTGAGCGGGAGCGCGGCCGTCGCGCTCTACGGCGCGGGCGTCTACATCCAGAATCAGCCCCTGACGTCGACTCACAGCGTTATTGCGAACAACTCGCCAGATCAGTGCTTCGGCTGCTGAGCGAAGGTCGGCGATACCCGGAGAGGCGGTCGTCGGCCGCCTCTCCGCCTGAGCCGACCGTCTAGTTCCGCTTCGACTGCCAGAGGTCGCCGAACGGGACGAAGCGGCCCTTCGTCCAGCGCTGGAGCTGGCCCTGCTGCACCGGGAAGTTGTCGCCCGCTCCGGTCTTCACGGCGATGCCCGGGAGCAGGAAGGGGTTCTTCGGATCGCTCAGCGAGCGCGCCGCTTTCACGAGGCCGGCCCGCGTCGGGCTCGACCCGAGGCGCCTCAGCAGCGCCACCGTCTCGTACCCGACCGCCATGCCGTAGACGTGGTACGTGTCGTTCGGGTTCGCACCCTTCGCGTACTTGCCGAGGATGGTGCGGTAGAGCTTCATCCCCGCGTCCTTCTTCCAGCGCGGGTCGGTCGGGTCCTTGAGGATCGTGCTCGTGATCGAGCCCTCGACGGCCTTGTTCTTCCCGCCCTCGGAGGCGAGCAGCATGATGTTCGAGGTGCCGGAGACGCCGTTCACGATCACCTTCGGCTTCCAGCCGAGGCGGTTCGCGAACACGTAGGCCTGGATCGCGAACGTGGGCGTCGCGAAGATCGCGAGGACGTTCGCCCCCGACGCCTTCAGCTTCGCGATCTG
>JBKPLV010000022.1:0-5191 GCA_046731795.1 Actinomycetota bacterium
TCTCCCTCGGCGTGGGTCGCGGCGGCGACGGCGACTGCGCTCGTGCCCGACGACGGCGTCTCCCCCACGCCGCGCTCCCAGACGCGGGCAGTGACCTCGCCCTCGCCGTCGACGCGTACGACCTGCACGTTCGTGCGCTCCGGAAAGCGCTCGTGCGTCTCGAGTCTCGGCCCGATCACGCCGATCGTCGCCGGGTCGCCGATGACCACCGCGTGCGGGTTTCCGACCGACACCGGCACGAAGGTGATGCCGTCGATCGTCTCCGCGGGCCCGACGCGGACGTCGCCGATGACCTGGTCGATGTCGCCCGTTTCGGCGAGCGTCGTCTCGACGACGCGTGACCCGACGGAGACGGTCACGTGCGCCGCTCCTGTCCGCTCGGCAAGCCAGGCCGCAGCGATTCGCGTCCCGTTGCCGGACAGCTCGGCCGGCGACCCGTCGGGATTCCAGATTGCGATGTCCACTGACGAGGGGGCCGTCGCAAGCACCTCGAGCACACCGTCGGTCCCCGCGGCAAGCTCGGCGGCCCGCCTCGCGTCGAGCCGTGAACCGCCGGTCTCCACGACGCGGTAGGTGTTACCGAGCGCGTGCCAGGTCGAGGATCGCACTGACCACCTCGGGGACGGGTCGATCGGCCGAGACGAGCTCGATACCAGGTATGCGCCGCATCCACTTGCGCTGATACGCGGCGTAGCGACGCGTGCGGAGCTCGAGGCGCTCCGCCGCCTCGTCGAGCGGCAGCGTCGCTAGCTCGACCAGGCCGAGCGCCTTGCCTGCAGTACGCGAGATCGGCGACGCCAACGCCGCCCGCGCCTCCGCGGCCGCACCCCGCGCGACCATGTGCTGCGTGCGCCGACGGATTCGTTCGTCGAGGTCCGACGACGGAACGTCCAGGCCGACGACGAGCGTCGGATGGCGCATCGTGCCCGACCACAGCTCGGCCGTCGCGGGGACGAGGGAGCGCCCGCTCTCCGCAAGCTCGAGCGCCCGCACGACGCGGCGGCGGTCGTTGACGTGCACCGCTGCAGCGGCGGCTGGGTCGAGGCGCCCAAGGCGCTCGTGCGCGGCGGCGGGATCGACGTCGTAGAGCTCCTCGCAGCGAGCGCGGAGTTCGGGAGAGACGGCGTGCGGAATCGCGAGCTCCGCGAGGGCGGCGCGAAGGTAGAGCCCTGTGCCGCCGGCGACAACGGCGCTGCCGTTCGCGGTGATCAGCTCGTCGATCTCATCGTGCGCGAGCGTCGCGTACGCGCCGACGGACATCTCCTCCGCGACGGTGCAGATCGCGGTGAGGCGAGCGGGGTGCTCGGATGACTGGTTCGTGAGGATCGGCAGACCGTCGTAGACCTGGAGCGCGTCCGCGGAGACGACCTCGGTGCGGAGCCGCCCCGCGAGCTCGTGGGCGACCTCGGACTTTCCGGAAGCGGTGGGGCCGAAGATCGCGACCACCGAGTAGCGCAAAGTGGTCACATCACGTGGGGCACCCCATCCCACCACCCGCCGCAAGCGTAGCGTCGAAATCTGTACGGGTGGTTCACGGACCGTGCCGAAAGTGTGCATTCGCGCGGAGGGTCAGGCCACGAGCAGCGACGCCGCGCGCCCGCTGAGCGTCGTCGACGTGGCCCCTTCGATGACGACCTCGGCCAGTTCGCCCGCTGCCGCCTCGCCGAAGAAGTTCACCGTCGTGTTTCGGCGCGTGCGCCCTCGCTGTCGTTCCGGATCGGTCCGGCTGGGTCCCTCGACGAGCACCTCCTCGACGAGCCCGATCCGTTCCGCGTTGCGCGTGCTCGCGACCCGCTGAACGGCCTCCACGAGTCGCTCGAGCCGCTCGCGCTTGACCTCGTCGGGAATCTGCTCGGGCAGCGACGCGGCCTCCGTGCCGGCGCGCGGCGAGTAGATGAACGTGAAGGCCGACTCGAACTCCACCTCCTCGACGAGCGACAGGGTCTCCTGGAAGTCGTCTTCCGTCTCGCCCGGGAACCCGACGATGAGGTCGGTTCCGAGCGCGAGGTCGGGAACTGCATCCCGAAGCCGGTCGACGAGGCGCAGGTACCGCTCGCGGTCGTACGTCCTGCGCATGGCCTTGAGGATCCGCGACGACCCGGACTGGGCGGGCAGGTGCACGTGCTCGCACACGTGAGCGCACTCCGCGATGGCCGCGATCACGGGCTCCCGGAAGTCCTTCGGGTGCGGGCTCGTGAAGCGGATCCGATCGATCCCGGGCACTGCGTCGCACGCGCGCAGGAGCTCGCCGAACTCGGTGCGGATCGCCGGGGCGAGGTCTCGCCCCCAGGAGTTGACGTTCTGGCCGAGCAGCGTGATCTCGCGCACGCCCGCTTCCGCCAGCCGGTTCACCTCGGCGACGATGTCTCCGGGTCTCCGGCTCTGCTCACGGCCCCTGACGGCGGGCACGATGCAGTAGGCGCACTTGGAGTTGCAGCCCATCGAAACCTGCACCCAGGCCTGGAAACGGCGCTCGCCGTGCACAGGGAGATCGGCCGCGAAGTGCTCGTGCGTTCCGAATTTCCCCCGCGAGACCGCGTACCCGCCGGCCGAGATCCACTCACCGAGGTGCGGTATGGAGCCGGGGCCGAACGCGACGTCGACGAACGGATACTGCTCGAAGATGCGCTCCCGCTGCGCTTCCGCGTAGCACCCGCCCACCGCGACGACGAGATCCGGGCGCTCGCGCTTGAGAGCCGCCGCGTTGCCGAGGTATGCAGAGAGCCGGGTATCGGGTTTCTCGCGGATGGTGCAGGTGTTGAAGACCACGACGTCGGCGTCGCCGGGCGTCGGAGCCTCGCCGAGGCCGAGCGATTCGAGCATGCCCTTGATCCGCTCCGAATCGTGAGCGTTCATCTGACAGCCGAACGTCGTGACGTGGTACCGCCGCACGGGCATAGGGTAACCGGGCAGCCGCCAATCCCCCTCGCGACGCGGCGGCGTCGTCAGCCGGTCGCCCAGTCCGGAACGTCCTGCCGTCCCTCCTGCTCGCCCCAGACGTCGCGCTGCTCGACGACGTGGCCGTCCGCATCGAAGCGCAGCAACGACGTGCCTGCGATCGTGACCAGCGATCCGCTCTCCTTGGACCTCAAGACGGCCCACCAGTCGGCCGCGGCCCGGTCACCGGCGACGATCGGTTCCCCGAAGCGGCACTCGAGCGCGTCCTCGTCTGCAAACGCCCATGCGACGTACTCACGAGGCGCCTGCCGCTCGCGAAACGGATGCGAGTAGAACACCGCGTCCGACGCATACAACGCCGCGATCGCCTCGACGTCGGCGTCCAGCCAGGCGCGCGTCCAGACCTGAGCCCAGCGTCTGGCCGCCGCCGCGGCGTCCACCTACTTCGCGACCTCGATTGCACGCGATTCCCGGATCACGATCACCTTCACCTGACCCGGGTATTCGAGCTGATCCTCGATCTCGCGTGCGATCTCGTGGGAGAGGAGGACGGCGCCGTCGTCGTCGACTTCGGCGGGCTCGACGATGACCCGGATCTCCCGCCCCGCTTGGAGCGCGTACGCCTTCGCGACCCCGGGCTTCGCGGCCGCGATCTCCTCGAGCGCCTCGAGCCTGCGAATGTAGTTCTCGAGGCTCTCGCCCCGCGCGCCCGGCCGGGATGCTGAGATGGCGTCCGCGGCGATCAACAGCACCGCCTCGACGGTCTGCGGCTGGACGTCGGAGTGATGTGCCTCGATCGCGTGGACGACGCCCTCCGACTCGCCGCAGCGGCGTGCGAG
Organism: Actinomycetota bacterium; assembly: GCA_046731795.1. Classification (GTDB taxonomy): domain Bacteria; phylum Actinomycetota; class Thermoleophilia; order Gaiellales; family Gaiellaceae; genus GMQP-bins7. The sequence continues at coordinate 3,738 of JBKPLV010000022.1, forward strand.
CTGCGCCGAGATGAGCGCGTGTGAGCCGTCGACCTCGTGGCTCACGGCCTTGCCGATGTCGTGCAGCAGCGCCGCGCGCTTCGTCGTCTTCACGCCCGCCTTGAGCTCGGCGGCCATGATGCCGCCGAGGTGCACGACCTCGAGCGTGTGCTTCAGCACGTTCTGCCCATAGCTCGTGCGGTAACGGAGGCGCCCGAGCATTCGCACGAGCTCCTCGTGGAACTCGCCGCAGTTCGCCTCGAACACCGCCTGCTCGCCCGCCTGGAGGACGTGCTCCTCGAGCTCCGTCTTCGCCTGGTAGTACATCTCCTCGATGCGGGCCGGATGGATCCGTCCGTCCTCGATCAGCTTGTCCAGCGTCATCCGCGCGGTCTCACGGCGCAGCGGGTCGAAGGACGACAGCACCACGGCGTGCGGCGTGTCGTCGATGATGAAGTCGACGCCCGTCAGGTGCTCGAGGGCGCGGATGTTGCGGCCCTCGCGGCCGATGATCCGGCCCTTGAGGTCGTCCGAGGCAAGCTCGACGACCGTGACTGTGGCCTCCGCAGTGTGGCTGGCCGCAACGCGCTGGAGCGAATCGGCGATGAGGGCCCTGGCGCGCCGGCGTGCGTCGGAGCGGGCCTCCTCCTCCATCTGCCGCACTTCCCGCGCGAGCTCGTGGCGGACGAGGTCCTTCGAGCGGTCGAGGAGCTGCTGGCGCGCCTCGTGGACCGTGAGCCCCGAGATCTTCTCGAGTGAGGACAGCGCCGCCCTCTGCGTCTCCTTCAGCTCGTCCTGAAGCGCCCGCACGTGGGTCTCGCGGTCGCCGAGGCCCTGCTCACGACGCTCGAGCTCGAGCAGCCGTGCGTCGAGGTCGAGCTCCTTCTGGAGGACGCGTTCCTCGACCTTGGCGATCTCGACGCGCCGGTCCTGGACCTCGGTCTCGATCTCGCTGCGCAGCGCAACTGCCTGCTCTCGTGCATCGACCTGTGCCTCGCGACGGAGCGCCTCGGCCTCGCGCTGCGCGTCGGCGAGCAGCTTCTCGCGTTCATCCGCGGCGGCCCGCACCCGGGAGCGCGACCAGCCGAACAGGACGACGGACGTCCCGAGTGCGCCGAGGACGATTCCGATGAGAGCTGCGCCGGCCGAGAGCATGCTGCCTCCAGTGGAGGATGTGATTGCCGCGAGCGTTCCTGCCCGCGGGTGCTCTCACGCGACGCGGACCTGCAGGCCGCGCCGGACTCTGCCCGGACGGTTACGTCAGGTGGTTGGACGTCCTCCGCCGGCGGCTGCCGTGCGACCGGTGGCTCGATTTCGGGGATGGACAGCGGATCATCAGTTCAGAAAACGTGTGCGTGCAGGAAAAACACCGAGTGAAAGCTCAGTCATCCTAACGACTCGTCACGTGAGTCCGCAATCACCGCCCGGACGACGTCGTCCGCGTAGCCCTTGCCCGCGAGGTAGCGCGCGGTCTT
>JBKPLV010000023.1:0-5743 GCA_046731795.1 Actinomycetota bacterium
GCGCTCTTCGTCGCCGGCCGCTACGACGGCGACTTCGCCTCCGCGACCCGATTGCTGTACAACGCTGCGCCGTCGAAAGACAAGAAGCTCGTGCTCGCGTCGAACTCCTGGCACGGGGTCGACCTCATCGCGATCCCGTCCGTGAAGAGGACGGTGCTCGCGTTCATCGCGCGCGTCGGACGGTCTTAGCCGCCGAGCGCGGCGAGCTCGCGGCGGTAGCGCTCGAGCTTCTCGCGCTCCGCCGCGACGACGGTCTCGGGCGCATTGGCAACGAACCGCTCGTTCGCGAGCATGCCCTCCGCGCGGGCGACCTCCTTGCGCAGGCGCTCGATCTCGGCGTCACGGTTCCCGTCCCCCTGCACGCGCTCCGGGCGGACGACGGCCGCGAAAACGCGCCGCTCGTCAGCAGAGCCGAGCTCGACCTGCACGCCGCTGCGCCGGAAAATCTGCGCCGCCTCCTGAACGCGGTCGAGGGCGGTCGCGTCGGCCGCGAAGCGATCGTCGGGCTCGGGCCAGGGCGACACGATGAGCCGAGCGTCCCTGCTGGGGAGCTGTGACCAGATCTCCTCGGTGACGTGCGGCATCACGGGATGCAGCAGCGCGAGCAGCCGCTCGAGGGCGGCGAGCGCCGTGGAGATCGCCGCCTCGTCGCGGTCGTAGAGCCTCGGCTTGATCGCCTCTGCGTACCAGTCGCAGAAGTCGTCGAACGTGAGGTGGTAGAGCGTCGCCGTCGCCTCGGCGAAGTCGAACCGCGACCAGGCGTCCTCGAGCTCGGCGCGAGCGGCGTCCAGCCGCGCGAGGATCCAGCGCTCCTCGACGGCGCGCGGCGCCAGCTCCGGCGCGATGCCCTCGGCGTTCTGGAGCATCAGCCGCGCGACGTTCCAGAGCTTGATCGCGAGCTTCCGCCCCTCCTCGATCGCGCCGTACGAGAAGCGGACGTCCTGAGTGGAGGAGATCTTCAGCAGGCCGTAGCGGGTGGCGTCCGCCCCGTACTCCTCGATCGGCTCCATCGGGTCGATGCCGGTGCCGAGGCTCTTCGACATGCGGCGGCCGTCGACCGCGAGCACGGTCGAGTGGATGATCACGTCGGTGAACGGGATCTTGCCGAGCGCCTCGAGACCGGTCCAGATCATGCGGTTCTCCCAGAGGCGGATGATCTCGCGCGCGGTGGAGTTGACGTTCCCCGGGTAGTACCGCTCGAGCTCGGGCGTCTCGTCGGGCCAGCCGAGCGTCGCGTACGGCCAGAGCGCGGACGAGAACCACGTGTCGAGGACGTCCGACTCGCGCTCGAGCTCGGCCGAGCCGCACTCGGTGCACGCCGACGGCGCGTCGACCGCGACCGTCGTGTGGCCGTCGGGGCAGTACCAGATCGGGAGCTGGTGACCCCACCAGAGCTGGCGCGAGATGCACCAGTCCGGTGTCTCTTCGAGCGACGCGATCGCGAACCGGTGCTGCGACTCCGGGTGGAAGCGGACCCGCCGCTCGCGCAACGCCTCGATCGCGGGCCGCGCGGGCTCCTGCATCGCGCACCACCACTGCAGCGAGACGAGCGGCTCGATGCGCGAGTGGCAGCGCTCGCACGTGCCGACGGAGTGGCGGTACGGCTCCCGCTTCTCGACGAGACCCCGGGCCTCGGCCCACTCGAGCACGCGCGCTCCCGCCTCCTCCTGCGTCAGGCCCGCGAGGTCTCCGGCCTCGTCGCTCATCCGCCCGTCTGACCGGACGACGACCGGCTCGGGCAGTCCGTTGGCACGCCCGATGTCGAAGTCGAGCGGATCGTGACCGGGCGTGACCTTCAGCGCGCCAGTCCCGAACTCGGGGTCGATGCGCTCGTCGGCGATGACGGGAACGCGCCGGTCGACGTAGGGGACGAGCACCTCGCGCCCGACTGCGTCCGCATAGCGCGGATCGTCGGGGTGCACCGCGACGGCGACGTCGGCGAGGATCGTCGCGGGCCGCACCGTGGCGACGGATACGCCGTCGTGCCCGTCGCCGTCCGCATATGGGTAGCGGATCGTGTACAGCGTGTCGTCCATCTCTTCGTGGACGACCTCGAGGTCGGAGATGGCCGTCTGGTGGAACGGGCACCAGTTCACGATTCGGTTGGCGCGGTAGATCCAGCCGCGATCCCAGAGTCGGACGAAGAACGTCATCACCGCCCGGACGTAGTCGTCGTCCATCGTGAAGCGCTCGCGCGAGTAGTCGAGCGAGCAGCCGAGCCGGCGGAACTGGCCCATGATCGTGCGGCCGGTCTGCTCCAGCCACTCCCACGTCCGCTCGACGAAGGCCTGGCGGCCGATCTCCTGCCGCGAGGTGCCCTCCCTCGCGAGCGCCTTCTCGACGACGTTCTGGGTCGCGATCCCGGCGTGGTCGTAGCCGGGCTGCCAGAGCGTGTCGAAGCCGCGCATGCGGTGCCAGCGGACGAGGACGTCCTGGATGGAGCCATTCAGGGCATGGCCCATGTGCAGGTCGCCGGTGACGTTGGGCGGCGGCACGCAGATGACGTACGTCGCGTCGCGGCGCTTGCCGGCGCCTGCGGCGTAGAGCCCCTCGGCCTCCCATGCCTGCTGCCAGCGCGCCTCGACGTCGTTCGGTGCGTACCGGGAATCCATCGCGCGGGAGTCTAGAAAGGAGTCGTTGCGGCGCTCGTCGGCTAGGCGCGACGGCGCCGCCCGGATACCGGGGACAGCGGCGAGCCCTGACGATCGCGGCGCATGTATCCAGCGTAGCCCGTGCGTACGCCGTACGCCATCTTGCCACTAGGCGTCGAATAGACACGGGTTGCTATGGCGCTTAAAGCGGGCCTCGAGACGCGCCGATGGTGGCAGGCATGGCAACCGAGCATCGGCTCGAATCCAAGATCGCGCGCCGCTTTGTACCGTTCGCAGCCGCCGGCCTCGTCGCGCTCCTCGCGCCGCTCTTGCCTCCGCGCCCGGACGACTGGACTCCGGTCGCGATCGCTGCCGTGCTCACGGTCGTCATCGCCGCAGCGGGAGTGCTCCTGCCGTGGTCGCGCATGCCGCGCTGGACCTACATCGTTCCGCCGCTCGCGTACTTCGTCGTCGTCGCGCTCCTCCGCGAGGCGAACGAGGGATCCGTCTCGGGCTACGCGGCGCTCGCGTTGCTGCCGGTCGTCTGGATCGCACTCAACCTCGGCGCTCGCGAGGTCGCCATCGGGATCGGCGTGGGAGTCTCGGTCTTCGTGCTTCCCCTCCTCTTCGGAGATCCGAAGCGCTACACGGACGAGGACTGGCGCCGCGCGATCCTGTGGACTGCGGTTGCGGCGATCGTCGGCTTCTCGGTGGAATCGATCATGCGCGACAAGCGGGCGCAGGCTCGCATCGCACGGGAGCAGCAGCGCACGATCGCCGCGGTCGCCGCCGCGACACGGGCGCTCACGAAGACCGATGACGCCCGCGCCGACATTTGCAGAGCGGTGGTGGACATCGCGGAGGCGACGTTCGCGACCGTGTGGGAGCCCGACACGTCCGGAGATTTCGTGCGCACCGGCGAGGCCGGCGCGCCGACCGGGCCAACCATCTTCCTGCTGGACGGAGAGCCGTCCGGGACCGTGCGCGCGTTCACAACGGGAGCGCGGTACCTCGCGACCGACGCGGCCCGTGACGCGTCCATCGCCCAGGAGGCGGTGAACGGCACCGGCGTCGTGTCGATGTTGTTCGAGCCCATCGTCCAAGACGACGCAGCGGTCGGCGTGCTGACCGTCGGCTGGAACCGTCGCGTCGACGATCCGGACGGGACGACTGCGCAGGCGGTCATGCTGCTCGCGACCGAGGCGGCCGTTGCCATCGAGCGCGCCGACCTGCTGGCCGGCCTGAACGAGATGGCCGAGACGGACGACCTGACGGGGCTCCCGAACCGCCGCGCCTGGGACGCGACGATCAAGCGTGCCGTGGGCTACGCGACCCGCACGCACCGCACGCTCTGCGTCGCCGTCGTGGATCTCGATCACTTCAAGGCGTACAACGACGAGCACGGTCACCAGGCTGGTGACCGGCTGCTCAAGACGGCGGCGGCCCGGTGGCGGACGGCGCTCCGCGCCTCGGACACGCTCGCGCGCTACGGCGGCGAGGAGTTCGCGATCGTCCTCCCGAGCTGCTCGGCGGTGGAGGCGCGATCAGTGCTGGAGCGGCTGAGGCTCGTAACGCCCGACGACCAGACGTGCTCCGTCGGGCTGGCGGAGTGGCGGCCGGGCGAGTCGTCTCTCGAGCTCGTCGCACGCGCGGACGAGGCGCTGTACGCGGCGAAGCGCAGCGGTCGCGACGGGCTCGTTCTCGCCCGAGCGCGCTAACCATCGAGCACGAGGATCGTGCTCGTGCCGTGCGCGCAGAGACGGCCCTCCAGATCCTCGATCCGCGCCTCCGTCGTCGCCACGCGTCGACCAAGGTGGACGATCGAGCCCGTGCAGCGGATGGTTCCCGTCTCCGCGGTGAGGGCACGCGTGAAGTTCGCCTTCACCTCGAGCGTCGTCCAGGCTTTCGGCTCGTCGAGCGTCGTCACGAACGCAAGCCCCATGGCCGAGTCCATGAGCGTCATCGCGAGACCGGCGTGGACGATGCCGATCGGGTTGTAGTGGTACTCGGCCGGCTCGCACTCGAAGAGCGCGTGACCGCGCGCGGCTTCGACGAGGCGGAAGCCGAGCGTTTGCGCGATCGGCGGCGGCGGCACCTCGCCCGACGCCATCAGCTGCATCAGCTCGAGGCCGCCGTGCGCGCCGAGCTGGTCGCGGAGCGCGAACGGATCGTCCCATGTGTACGTGCGCTCGCGCGACGTCATCGGCCTACGGCATAGCCCTGCATGCCGCGCGGGTTCGCTCCCGCCCGGAGAAGGCCGTCGGGCTCGCGCGCGACTGCCGTCACTCGGCCCGCGGACCACGCAGGCCACACAGAGACGTCGTGCCCGCGTCGCTGAAGATCGGCGATCGTCCGCGAGCCGAAGCGAGACTCGACTGCGAGCGACTTGCGCGCGAAGCCCCGCGGGAAGAAGGACGAGATGAGATGGTCGGTGTGGAACTCGGGCGCGTCGATCGCCTCCTGCAGGTTCAGGCCGAGATCGACATGACGCAGGAACGCATGGAGCGCCCACTGCTCCTGCTGGTCGCCGCCGGGCGTGCCCCAGGCGAGGTAGGGCTCGCCGTCGCGGAGCGCGAGCCCGGGGCAGAGCGTGGTCCGCGGCCGCGTTCCCGGACGCAGCGAGGACGGCAGCCCCTCCTCGAGCCAGAACATCTGCGCGCGCGTGCCGAGCGGCCAGCCGAGCGACGGGATCACCGGGGAGCTCTGCAACCAGCCGCCGCTTGGCGTCGCGGAGAAGAGGTTGCCGAAGCGGTCGGCGACGTCGAGGTGCACGGTTCCCCGCCCGGGCTCGCCGGAGCCCACGCTCGCCTCGATGCCCCGGACCGTCGGCAGACGCCCGAGGCCAGGGGCGTACTCCGCCGAGGCCTCATCCCCTACGAGCGCTCGCCGCTCGTCGTTGTACTCGGCGGAGAGGATCGTCTCGAGCGGCACCTCTTCCGCGTCGCCGTACAGCGCGTCGCGGTCGGCGAACGCGAGCTTTCCGCACTCGATCACGACGTGCACGAACTCGGCATCCGAGAGCTCCGCGAGGTCGTACCCGCGGAGGAGCGCAAGTTGCTGGAGGCCGACGGCGCCGGCCGCCCACGGCCGCGTCTTGCAGACCGTCAAGCCTCCGTACTCGAGCGATACGACCGGCTCGAACGTCGCCCGCC
>JBKPLV010000024.1:0-4135 GCA_046731795.1 Actinomycetota bacterium
TGCCCGACGGCGTGGCGGTGATCGACCTGCTCGCACGCAGGCTGCACGGCAGCGGTGGGGTCGTCCTCGACTCGGTGCGGGAGTTCTGCCGGAAGCGGGGCATCAAGCTCGAGCCCGGGCCGTGGAGCTACCCGGGCGGACTGCTCTAAGCGGCCGGGGCCACGACGTCTGCGCTCCGAGCGGGCAGGGCTGCCACCATCGCGCGCACGACGTCTTCGTCGCCCTCGATCGTCACCGCGTCGAGGTCGCGGCCGACCAACAGGGCGTAGAACGCCGGCGTGTCCCCGCTGATCACGGCGTCGGGATGCTCGAGCGGCCCTCTCACGACCTTGTGGCCGTCGACGCTCGCCACCTCGTCTCCGATGCGAAACTCGATCCGCGCTTCGATCGACGGGAGCGCGATGCACAGCGCTCCGGCGAGCCAGCCCTCCTCGAGGTCGCCGCTGCGTGCAGGCGGGCGCAGCGTCTGTGCGCCCCAGTGTGCGAGCACGTGGAGGACGTCCCGAAGGCCCTGGCCGTACTCGGTGAGCTCGTAGACCCAGGACGCGGCAGGTGGGTCGAGCCTGCGACGGCGGACGACGCCGCCCTTCTCCAGGGCCTTCAGGCGGGCGGCGAGGATGTTCGTGCCGCAGCCCTCGAGCCGGGCGTGCAGGTCCGAGTACCGTAGCGCCTGGTCCTCGAGCAGCTCGCGCACGATGAGGAGCGACCAGCGCTCGCCGACGAGATCGAGGGCATGAGCGATCGGGCAGTACTGCGAGTAGCTCTTGGCCATGGGCGCAGTGTAACCACTTTTCTTCCGAAACGGAAGTCTTAACTTGCGAAACGCAAGTCGATTTCTGTAGGCTCGGCTCGTCTACCAGACGAAGACCTAGAAGAGACGAACACTCGAAGCGGGGGGTTTCCCTAATGGTCGGTTCCGACAGACGAAAGTGGTTCGCACTCGCACTGCTCCTCGCGGTGCAGTTCATGGTGATCCTGGACGTGGCGATCGTGAACGTCGCGCTCCCGTCGATCCAGGTCGATCTCGGTTTCTCGCAGGAGAACCTGCAGTGGGTGATCAGCGCCTACGCGCTGGTGTTCGGCGGGTTCCTGCTTCTCGGAGGACGGTCGGCAGACCTTCTCGGACGCCGGCGCGTCTTCATTGCAGGCACAGTGATCTTCACGCTCGGCTCACTCCTCTGCGGGCTCGCCTGGAGCGAGACGGCGCTCATCTCGTCGCGTGCGTTCCAGGGCTTCGGCGCCGCGCTCATCACGCCCGCAGCGCTCTCCATCCTCGTTGCCACCTTCACCGAGGGTCGCGAGCGCAACATCGCATTGGGTGCGTGGGGTGCTGTGGGTGGCTTCGGGGCGGCCGCCGGCGTGCTGTTCGGCGGCATCCTCACCGACTACCTGTCCTGGGAGTGGATCTTCTTCGTGAATGTCCCGGTTGGGGTCGCAGCGCTCGTTCTCGCGCCCTTCCTCCTCTCGGAGAGCCTCGACAAGCACGGCCAGGGCTTCGACATCCCGGGTGCGGTTCTCGTCACGGCAGGCCTGTCGCTGCTCGTCCTCGGCGTGACGCAGGGGCACGGGTGGGGTTGGGGCTCGACGAAGACGATCGGCGTATTCGTCGCGTCGGCGGTGCTCCTCCTCGCGTTCATTGGATGGGAGAGTCGCGTCGCGCATCCGCTCGTGCCGTTCTCGATCTTCCGGCTGCAGACGCTCGCCGCCGCGAACGTCGTCGGATTCATCCTCGGCACCGCGATGTTCGCGATGTTCCTGATGCTCACGCTCTACATGCAGCAGGTGCTCGGGTACTCACCGCTCGAGACCGGGGTGGGCTACCTGGCGGTCGCCGGGACGGCGATTCTCTGGGCCAACGTGGCGGCCGCAGCCGTGACGCGCATCGGCGTGAAGCCGGCCCTCGTGTTCGGCATGTCGCTGATGACCGTCGGCCTCCTGTACTTCACGCAGGTCTCGGTCGACGGGTCGTACTGGAAGGATCTCTTCCCGGGCTTCCTCATCATCGGGCTGGGGCTGCCGTTTGCCTTCGTTCCTGTCACGATCGCAGCGGTCGCCGGTACGAAGCCGCAGGAGGCTGGTCTCGCGTCCGGACTCATCAACACGGCACAGCAGATCGGCGGCGCAGTGGGCATCGCGATCCTTTCCACGATCGCGGTTACGACGACGACCGACGACCTCTCGTCGGGCGTCGCTCAGCCCGTCGCCCTGACCGACGGCTTCCAGTCGGCCTTCTGGGCTGGAGCGGCGATCGCGTTCGCGGGCGTGATCGTCGCGCTGGTCTTCGTCCGTGGGCGTGACCTCCAGCATCAGGAGGTCGCAGCGGCCGAGCCCGCCCTCGAGCCGGCAGGCTAGTCGCGAAGCTCGCAGCCGAAGCCCGCCCTCCGGGGCGGGCTTCGGCTTGTCGCGTTCCGGGTACGTTCATCGGCGATGCGGTTCCGCAAGGGCGCTCGGCTCGACACCTCGCAGGTCGAGGACTACCGGGGTCAGCGGACCGGCGGTCTGCCAGGCGGCCTGCCGGTCACGCTGGGAGGGGGCGGCGGCCTCGTGGCGATCGTCATCCTTCTCGCGTTCCTCCTGCTGGGCGGCGGCGGTGGTCTCGGCGACCTCGGCTCGCTCGCGGGAGAAACGGTGGGTCCGACGGGTCAGCCCTCCGGCGAGCTCGCGCAGGAATGCAGGACGGGCGCCGACGCGAACGAGCGCGACGACTGCCGCATCGTCGCGGTGATCAACAGCGTGCAGGCGTACTGGTCGAGAGCGCTGCGCGGCTACGAGCCCACTCGGACGCGCTTCTTCGACGACTCCATCCAGACCGGCTGCGGGCCCGCGTCGTCGGCAACGGGGCCGTTCTACTGCCCGTCCGACAGGTACGTCTACATCGACCTCGGCTTCTTCGACCAGTTGCAGTCGCAGCTCGGTGCCCGCGGCGGGCCGCTCGCGGAGGCGTACGTGCTCGCTCACGAGTACGGTCACCACGTCCAGGACCTGACCGGAGTGCTGCGCAGCGCCGATCGCGACACCGGCCCTCAGGGAGGGCAGGTACGCGTCGAGCTCCAGGCGGACTGCTACGCGGGCCTCTGGGTCGGGCACGCGCTCGACACCGGGTTCGTCGAGGACATCACTCGCCGGGACGTCGCGGACGCGCTCGATGCCGCGGCGGCTGTCGGAGACGATCGCATCCAGGAGCGCACTCAGGGCCGTGTCACACCCGAGTCGTTCACCCACGGCTCCGCCGAGCAGCGTCAGAGCTGGTTCGTGCGCGGCATCGAGGGTTCCGGGCCGTCGAGCTGCGACACTTTCAAGGGCCGCGTCTGACGCGGTTATCGTCCGCGCGATGCCGATCGGCAAGGAGCCCGAGCGTGCGGTCAGCCGCATCGCGCACGCCTACCCGGATCGGGTGGAGGTCCGTGGCCGCGACCTGACGGGCGACCTGATGGGGCGCCTCACGTTCACGGAGTACTTCCACCTGCTCCTGACCGGCCGGGAGCCGACGGAGGAGCAGCGGTTCTTCCTCGACCTCTTGCTGGTCGCGATCGCCGAGCACGGGCTGATGCCGACGAACGTCGCCGCGCGGATGACGCTCGCGGCCGAGCCGGACGCGCTCCAGGGGGCGGTCGCGGCCGGAATCCTCGGCGCCGGCTCCGTCGTCCTGGGGACGTCGGAGGAGTGTGCGCGATTGCTCGCGAGGGCAGCAGCGCGTGTCGGGGCCGGGGAGGACGCCGCGCTCGTCGCGCGCGAGCTCGCGAAGGCGATGCACGAAGCAGGTGAGAAGGTTCCGGGCTTCGGCCATCCGGTCCACAGGCCCGTCGATCCACGCGCGGAGCGAATCCTCGAGCTCGCGGACGAGCGAGGCGTGAGCGGACTACACGTCGAGCTCGCTCGCCGGCTGGGCGAGGCGGTTGCCGAGACGTGGGGGAAGCCCCTGCCGATGAACGTGTCGCTGCCGCTCGCCGCCGTGCTGCTCGATCTCGGCTACGCGGCGTCGCTCGTCAAGGCGGTCCCGATCCTCGCCCGCACCGCAGGCCTCCTCGCGCACCTCGCCGAGGAGCAGGAGGCGCCGCTCGGCTTCTTCATGGCTCGGAAGGCCGAGGACGCCGTCGCGTACGAGGCCTCGCCGGCTGAGTGATGCTCGAGCCCC
>JBKPLV010000025.1:0-1743 GCA_046731795.1 Actinomycetota bacterium
ACGCCCTTCACGCCGAGCGGGTTGTCCGCCCGCGTCTGCGTCCGGTCGGTCTCGTAGGACGGCACCTCCACCGCCGACGGGACGAGGTACGTGGTCATGGTCGTGGTGAGCAGGTTGCCCTCGTCGTCGTAGGCACCCTCCTCGTACAGCGCGGCGCCGATGCCCTGGGTGAGGCCGCCGTGCACCTGCCCGTCGATGATCTGTGGGTTCACCGGGTTCCCCACGTCGTCGACCGCGACATACCTCGCGAGCCTCGTGTCCCCGGTCTCCGTGTCGACCTCGACGACCGCGGCGTGTGCCCCCGCCGGCCAGGAGAAGTTCGGTGGGTCGTAGACCGCCGTCTCCTCGAGCCCAGGCTCCATCCCGTCCGGGAGATCGTGTGCCGCGTGCGCAGCGAACGCCGCAGCCTGAATCTTCATGTTCCGGTCGGGCGAGCCCCTGACCGCGAACGTCCCGTTCTCGAACTCGAGGTCGTCCTCGGACACCTCGAGCTGGTGGGCGACGATCCGGCGGGCCTTGGCGACGATCTTCTCGCTCGCGTGGAAGAGCGCGATCCCGCCGACGGCGAGCGAGCGGCTGCCGTAGGTGTCCATCCCGAGCTGCGAGGACGCCGTGTCGCCGTGGATCACCTCGACGTCCTCGACCCCGACGCCGAGCTGATCGGCAACGATCTGCGCGAACGTCGTCTCGTGGCTCTGGCCGTGCGGAGAAGTGCCGGTCACGACCTGGACGGAGCCGAGCGGCTGGAAGCGCACCGTCGCCGAGTCCCAGCCACCGACGGCGTAGCGGATCGCACCCAGGATGCGCGACGGGGCGAGACCGCACATCTCGTTGTAGGTCGAGAATCCGACGCCGAGCTGCTTGACGTCTCCGCGCTCACGCCGCTCCGCCTGCTCGGCGCGGATCGCGTCGAGGTCGAGATGCTCGAGCAGCTTGTCGAGGCTCGCCTCGTAATCGCCCGAATCGATCGTGAGCCCGGAGGCCATCGTGTGCGGGAACTCCTTGACGAAGTTCCTGCGCCGCAGCTCGACCGGATCCAGCCCGAGCTCGTGCGCGAGCGCGTCCATCGTTCGCTCGAGCACGTACGTCGCCTCGGGTCGGCCGGCGCCGCGATAGGCGTCCGTCGGCGTCGTGTTCGTGAACACGCCCGTGAAGGTGACGCTGTAGTTCGGGATCTCGTATGGCCCCGAGTAGATCCAGGCGCCGAGCAGCGGGATGCCCGGCGTGACGAGCTCCAGATAGGCGCCCATCGCGCACCACGCCTCGGACTTGATCGTCGTGATGTTGCCGTCCCGCGTGGCGGCGAACGTGAGCTGGTGGACGACATCGCGGCCGTGGATCGTGCCGACGTAGTTCTCGGCCCGCTCCTCCGTCCACTTCACCGGGCGCCCGAGGCGGCGCGCGATCACGATCGCGAGCGGCCCCTCGCCGTAGACCTGGATCTTCGAGCCGAACCCGCCGCCGACGTCCGGCGCGATCACGCGGATCTTCGACTCGGGAATCCCCAGCACGAGCTGCAACGCGAAGCGCTGGATGTGCGGCGTCTGCGTAGCCGACCAGAGGGTGACGTCGCCGGTGGGCCCGACCTGCGCGAGCACGCCCCTCGGCTCCATCGCGTTCGGGATGAGCCGCGGCTGGAAGTAGCGGCGCGTGACGACGACGTCGGCGGCGTCGATCGCCGCCTGGACGCCGTCGGTCTCGAGCTTCCAGACGTAGCACTCGTTCGTGCCCAGGTCCTCGTGC
>JBKPLV010000026.1:0-3210 GCA_046731795.1 Actinomycetota bacterium
GGTGAAGCCAAGGAATACGGCACGGCGCAACGGATCGAGGGCCCTTTCGCGCCCGGCGAGCTCGTGTGCCTTCTCGAGGACGTCGTCACGTCAGGTGGCGCACTCGCGGAGGCGGTGTCGGCCGTCCGGGACGAGGGCCTCGTCGTCCGGAACGCCGTCTGCGTGGTCGATCGCGAGGAGGGCGGCTCGGATGCCCTCGCCCGCCTCGGCGTGCGCCTGCGGCCGCTCTTCCGGGCGAGTGAGCTCCTGGAACTGCGAAAAAGTCCAGCTACCGGCATGGTTGAGCCAAATACGTCCGGAGGGGTGTTAGGCTCCCCCGGTTCCGTGAACCCGAATCCGACGTCAGGAGGAGAACAGTGACCAAGCAGGAGTTCGTGGACGCCGTAGCCGATACGGCAGGAATGTCCAAGCGTGATGCCGGCACGGCGGTCGACGCGGTGCTGGACACGATCACGGATGCGTTGAAGAACGGTGAGGCCATCACCTTCACCGGATTCGGCAAGTTCTCGACCTCGGCGCGCGCCGCGCGCATGGGCGTCAATCCGCGGACGGGCGAGAAGGTCCACATCGCCGCGACGACGGTTCCGAAGTTCACCGCGGGTAGCGCGCTCAAGTCTGCGGTCAAGGGCTAGCGCCTCCGCGTTCGGAGGATTGCGGGGGGCCGCCGGGAGGCGGCTCCTCGTTTTACGCAGGCCGGAAATCCGCTACCGCGGATCTCCGGCCGCGAGGGTCAAAGACGCTCGCTGCGACGTTCACGTCGCTGCCACGGTCCTAACCCCCAACGCTTGTATGCGAACACATGTTCGTATAGGGTTGAGCGGCGATGCAGCTCTCCTTCGACGCCGCCGACCGCCTCGTCGAGCTGATCCAGGCGCGGCGCGGGGCGGTAGGGGCGGAGGAGGCGGCGCGCGCACTCTTCGCGCTGGAGCGCGCCCCCGTCACGCTCGCGCACTCGCTCCTCGCCGACGTCGTCGACGCTGACGCACGACTGGAGTGGCGCGGCGCCCGCGTCGGGCTGGCCGACGGGGGCGAGAGCGACACGCTGATCGAGGATGCAGAGCTCGTCGTCTTCGACCTCGAGACGACGGGCCTCTCCGCCTCGCGCGACCGGATGTGCGAGATCGGCGCCGTGCGCGTGAAGGCGCTCGCGATCGAGGAGAGGTTCGAGACCCTCGTGCGGCCCGGCGTCGCGCTTCCGCCGACGATCGCGCGGCTCACGGGCCTGCGTGAGGCGGAGCTGCGCGCTGCTCCGCGTCCGGAGCTCGCGCTGCGGCGCTTCCTCGCCTTCGCGGGCGACGCCCCGCTCGTCGCGCACAACGCGCGCTTCGACGTCGGCTTCCTCGACCGCGCAGTCGAGCGCCTGACCGGACGCCGCGTCGCGGCGCAAGTGATCGACACGGTCTGGCTCGCGCGGCGTCTGCTCCACCGGCGCAGCGAGCGCTTCTCGCTCGCCCAGCTCGCGCACTTCTTCGGGACGTCGAGCGACCCCTGCCATCGCGCGCTGCCGGACGCGGTGGCGACCGGGGAAATCCTGATCGCGCTGCTCGGGCTCGCGCAGGAACGCGGAGCGCGCACGCTCGCGGAGGTGATCGAGCTCGCCGCACCACGCGCCCGGAAGCTCCACGCCAGGCGGTCGCTCGTCGCGGGGGCGCCAACGACGCCCGGTGTCTACCTGTTCCGCGACCGCAACGACACCGTGCTCTACGTCGGCAAAGCGCGCGACCTTCGCGCTCGCCTGCGCTCGTACTTCGCCGGCGACCGGCAGCGCCCGGCCGTCGAGGCCGCGCTCGGCGCCCTCGCACGCGTCGAGTGGCGCGAGCTCGGCTCCGAGCTCGAGGCGTCGCTGGAAGAGCTCCGGCTCATTCGGGAGCTGCGCCCGCCGGCGAACGCGAGCGCGACCCGCCCGCCTTGCTACCTCGAGCGCAAGGCGGATCGCTGGGCGGTCGTCGCCAGGCCGACACGCTTCGGCCCACTGACGAGCAAGCGGCGGGCGCAACTCGCGGTGCGCGCGCTCGGAGACTTCGACGGAGACGACGTCGCAGCTCCACTGCCGACGCTGCGCACACGGCTGCCGCGTCTCGCCCGAGAGCTCCGCTTCGAGGATGCCGCGCGTCTGCGCGATCGGATCGCCGCGCTCGAGGAGGTTGCAGCGCGCATCGCGGAGCTCGAGCGCCTGCGCCGCGAACAGCTCTGCCTGCTCGCGCCCGCCCGGGAGCCGGCGTTCTGGCGCGCGTTCTTGGTCTCGCGCGGACGCGTCACGCGCCGGACGATTCCGCGCGGCGCGGCGGGCCAGCTGGAGATCGAGTCGGGTCTGGCGGCCGCTGCCCGCGCCGAGACGTCGTTCGCGCCGGACGACGCCGCCGAGCTCCTCGTCGTGGCGAGCGTTCTGCGGCGGCCTCCGCCCGAGGTGCGAGTGGTGGCGATGTCCGCGGCCGAGATCCTCGCAGCCTGACGCGCAGGCCGGGTGCGTAGCCTGTGGGATCGTGGAGCCGGCCGTCAACTTCGCCGATCGGGTGGCCGAGGCGGTGACGAGGAAGCGCAGCCAGCTCGTCGTCGGGCTCGATCCGAGGCTCGATCTCCTGCCCATGGAGCTCCGCGGCGAGGCAGTGCTGGGACGGGCCGCGGCGGCCTCCTCGGTCGCGCGCTTCTGCAGGGGCATCGTCGACGCGGTCGGGCCGTACGTCGTCGCCGTCAAGCCGCAGACGGCCTTCTTCGAGGCACTCGGGTCGGACGGCGTGCGCGCGCTCGAGGAGGTATGCGACTACGCACGCTCGGCCGGCCTGCTCGTCGTCGTCGACGCGAAGCGCGGCGACATCGGCTCCACGTCCCGGGCCTATGCGGAGGCCTACCTGGAGCCTCGTGACGACGGCGCCCCGCTAGCGGACGCGATGACCGCGAGCCCGTACCTCGGGCTCGACTCGGTCGAGCCGTTCCTCGCCGCATGCCGCCGGCACGGCGCCGGCGTGTTCTTCCTCGTCCGCACCTCGAACGCGGGTGCCGTCGACGTCCAGGACCTGGCCATGTCGGACGGCCGGCCGCTCTGGCACCACGTCGCCGAGCTCGTCAACGAATGGAGCGGGCCGCTCGTCGGGGCGAAGGGCATGTCGAGCATCGGTGCGGTCGTGGGCGCAACGCATCCTCGGGCTGTCTCAGAGGCGCGACGCCTACTCCCGCTCTCGCCGATGCTGCTTCCGGGAGTTGGCGCGCAAG
>JBKPLV010000027.1:0-3842 GCA_046731795.1 Actinomycetota bacterium
GACGTGGGCGCTGCCGAAGGGGCTCGTCGACGCGGGCGAGAAGCCGGCCGAGACCGCGCTGCGCGAGGGGTTCGAGGAGACCGGAGTCACCGGCCGCCTCGACGTGAAGCTCGGCGACGTCCGCTACGTCTACACGTGGAAGGGCGAGCGGGTGTTCAAGGTCGTGAGCTTCTTCCTCGCGCATGCTCTGGGCGGTCGGATCGGCGCGCTGCCTCCCGGAATGGACGTCGAGGTTGCCGAGGCACGCTGGCTGCCGCTGGCCGACGCGCCCTCGCTCCTGGCGTACAAGGGCGAGCGCGAGATGGCCGCGAAGGCCGGCGAGATCCTCTCCGGCGACCCTCTATAGTTGCCCGGCCGCCGATGCCGACCTTCGCCCTCAACTTCTACAACCCGGCGGTCGCCGAGCAGCTTCGCACCGGCCGCAAGACCGCGACGATCCGCCTCGGGGACAAGTCTGCGAAGTACAAGAAGGGGATGATCGTGACCGTGCTCTGCGGCGCACGGTACGGACAGCGCGAGCGGATCTTCGACGCGGTCATCGACAAGGTCGAGGTCAAAGCGCTGAAGGAGCTCTCGCCCCGCGAGATCGAGCACGACAACCCGCAGATCCGCCGCGTCGACGAGATGGTCTGGTTCCTCAGCCAGCTCTACAACCGCGAGGTCGCGGAGGACGAGATCGTGACCTTGATCCGGTTCTCTCAGATCGTCAACGGCTGAGCTCAGCGTCCTGGCCGGCGGATCGCCGTGCCGAAGAGCTCGCCGTCTCTGACGGGAGCACCGCACTCCTCGCACTCGACGGCGAACGCCGACGCGATCGGCGCCGAGCAGGCGGGGCAGCGGTGGCGCAGCTCGCCCCGGCACTGCGGGCACGCGGACGGCAGCTCGGCCTCGCCTTCGAGGAAATAGCGCAGCGTGTGCCCGCACGTCAGGCAGAACGCGACCCAGTCGCCGAGCGTCTTTCGGCGCTCCTCCTGAATCCAGTTTCTCCGTGCTCGGGCCACGCCGAGACTGTAGTTCTCGGCCCGCTGAGCCCAGGAACCCGAGCACGGCGAGCACGCGGCGGAGGTGACGTCTGCGGCACTGGCTGGGTCCGGTCGAGTGGATACAGTGCACGCGTTCACGCCCGACCAGGAGATCGCTCTATGGCAGTACGTGAAGCCGAGCCCGTGGGCTCGCTCCAGGAGGTGAAGGACGCGGGTCTCGACCGCGAGGACCTCCTCGGCATCTATCGCCACATGCTGATCACGCGCGGGATCGAGGAGCGCGGCCACATCCTCTACAAGCAGGGGAAGATCCCGGGCTCGTTCTACACGGGTCGCGGCAACGAGGCCGCCTCCGTCGGCGTCGCGACCGCGATGGAGCCGAACGACGTCGGAACTCCGCTCCACCGCGACATGGGCGTGCACGTGGTGCGCGGCGTCGAGCCGTGGCGCGTGTTCGCGCAGTACATGGGCCGCGAGGACGGGCCCACGCGCGGGCGGGACGGCAACGTGCACATGGCGATGGCCGAGCTCGGGCTCCACACGATGGTCTCGCACCTGCCGGCGATGCTCCCCGTCGCGGCGGGAATGGCGCTCGCGTTCAAGATCCGCGCCGATCGGCGAGTGGCGGTCGGCTGGTTCGGCGAGGGCTCCGCTGCACGCGGAGACGCGCACGAGGCGATGAACTTCGCGGGCGTCCGCCAACTCCCGATGGTCTTCATCTGCGACAACAACCAGTGGGCGTACTCGACGCCGACGTACCTCTCGTTCCCGGTCGAGCACATCGCGGATCGCGCTGCTTCGTACGGATTCGAGGGAGTCGTGGTCGACGGCACCGACGTGCTCGCCGTGTACCGCGAGGCCCGCCGGGCGATCGAGAAGGCGCGCGACGGCGGCGGCCCGACGCTTCTCGAGTGCCTGACGCTCCGCATGGAAGGACACGCCGTCCACGACGACGCGTTCTACGTCCCGAAGGAGATGTTCGAGCGCTGGGCCGCCTACGACCCCATCGAGCGCTTCCGCAGCTGGCTGTACGAGCACGCGGACATGACGGAGGAGGAGGAGAGCGAGATCGGCTCGGTCGTGAAGCGGGTGCTCAACGACGCGCTCGACCGCGCCGAGGCCTCGCCGCAGCCCGATCCGGCGACCCTCGTCGGCAGCGTGTTCGCCACGTCCCAGGACCTCGACACCCCGCACCACAAGTAGCCATGGCCGAGATGACCTACATCCAGGCGATCTCGGACGGGCTCCGGCTCGAGATGCGGCGCGATCCGCGCGTGTTCCTCCTCGGCGAGGACGTCGGCGTGTACGGCGGCGCCTTCAAGGTGTCGCTCGGGTTCCAGGACGAGTTCGGGCCCTGGCGCGTCATCGATACGCCCCTCTCCGAGACGGCGATCGTCGGCGGAGCGACCGGAGCGGCGCTCATGGGCCTGCGTCCAGTCGCGGAGATGCAGTTCGCCGACTTCATCTCGTGTGCCTGGGACCACCTCGTCACCGTGGCCGCGAAGCAGTTCTTCCGCGCGCGGACACCGGTGCCGATCGTCGTGCGGCTGCCATCGGGTGGCGGCTTCTCCGGCGGGCCGTTCCACTCGCAGAACCCGGAGACGTCCTTTGCGCACATCCCCGGCCTCAAGATCGTCTGCCCGTCCACGCCCCACGACGCGAAGGGGCTGCTCGCGAGCTCGATCGAGGATCCGAACCCGGTCCTCTACTTCGAGCACAAGCACCTGTACCGCCGGATCAAGGGCGACGTGCCGGAGGACCGGTACACCGTGCCGTTCGGCCAGGCGCGGGTCCACCGGGAGGGCGACGACGCGACGATCGTGACCTGGGGCGCGATGGTGCACACGGCCAACGAGGCCGCCGAGGTGCTCGCCAAGGAGGAGGGGTTCGAGGCCGAGGTGCTCGACCTGCGCACACTCATTCCGTGGGACAAGGAGCGCGTGCTCGAAGGCGTCGAGCGCTGCTCCAAGGTGCTCGTCCTGCACGAGGACACGCGCACGGCCGGCTTCGGCGCCGAGATCGCGGCGACGATCGCCGAGGAGGCGTTCGAGCATCTGGACGCGCCGGTCGTCCGCATTACGGCGCCCGACACCCCGGTGCCGTTTGCGCCCCCGCTCGAGAAGGCATACATCCCGCAGGTGGACGACGTCGTAACCGCCCTGAGAGAGCTCGCCGCCTACTAGGAGGAACCGTGTCGACGGGAACCCAGACCGAGGTCGTCATGCCCCAGATGGGCGTCTCCGTCTCCGAGGGGACGGTCACGAAGTGGCTGAAGCAGGTCGGCGAGTCGATCGGCCGCGACGCGCCGCTGCTCGAGATCTCGACGGACAAGGTCGACACCGAGGTGCCGAGCCCCGCCGAAGGAGTCGTGACCCAGATCCTCGTCCAGGAGGGTGAGACGGTCGAGGTCGGCACGGTGCTCGCGTACATCGCCCCGGCCGGGACACCGGTCGGCGCTCCCGAACCTGCTCCTGCCGAGCCGGCCCCGAGCGAGCCCCCCGCTGAGCCTGCGCCTGCACCTGCACCTGCCGCTCCGGCACCGGAACCGGTCGCGGCGGCACCCGAGGCAGCCGCCGAGGCCGTTCAGCCGGCGGCATCGGCGCCCGTGCCCGCCGCGGCCACGGCAGCCCCGGCTCCGGCGGCGCCGACCGGGAACGGCAGGACCTTCGTCTCGCCGGTCGTGGCCCGCATCGCCGCCGAGCACGGCATCGACCCTGCGGTCGTTCCCGGAACCGGCACCGGCGGTCGCGTGACGAAGAAGGACATCCTCGGCTTCATCGAGTCGGGCGCGACGGCTGCGCCGCCCGAACCTGCGGTCGCGCCGCCCCAGCCTGCAGTCGCGCCGCCTCCGCCTCCTCC
>JBKPLV010000028.1:0-8795 GCA_046731795.1 Actinomycetota bacterium
GTGCGAGGCGCGATCGAGCCGGGGCCGACGTTCGGCGACCGCATCCTCGACCGGCTCCGCCTGTGGGCCGTGTATCCGCCCGCCGGGACCGCGACGGTGAGCGGCGGCTACTACCGCGTCTTCGACACGGGAATCGTCTGCTTCCGGGCGCCGTGCTTCTCGTACCGTGCGGCAAGCGTCAACGCCTCGTCGCGGGTGACGGCGTCCGGCATCGACCTTGCCGCGTCCGGCGCGGCCGCAGCGGAGCTTCGGCTCGCGCGCGCAGCGCTACGGACGAAGGACGGCCTGTATGCGCGAGGCCGCTTCGCGTCCACGCCGGACGGCGGCAGAGTGTTCCGAGCGCTGCGCCTGTACCTCAGAGCGCCGCAGCCTCGCGCCTGAGCACGTCCCAGGCGAGGCGCACGTCCTCCTCGGTCGTCCGGAAGCTTCCAATCGCGAGGCGGAGCTGGTACCGATCGGCGAACCGCGTGTGCGAGAGGAAGATCTCGCCCGAAGCGTTCACGCGCTCGAGGAGGCGCTCATTGTCCTCGTCGGTGCCCTCCAACCGGAAGCAGACGAGCGAGAAGTGCCGTGGCGCGGTGACCTCCCAACCCGGCTCGTGACGCACCCAGCCCTCGAAGAGCTCCGCCAGGCGCACGTGGTCGCGCAGCCGGTCCTGCAACCCCGAGCGTCCGTAGCAGCGGAGCACCGCCCACAGCTTGAGAGCGCGGAAGCGGCGGCCGAGAGGGATCGAGACCTCGCTCAGGTTGACCGCCTCGTCCGGAGAGCGCAGGAACTCGGGGACGAGGCTGAAGGCGTCGCGGAAGTCGGCCTCTCGCCGCGTCCAGAGCACCGAGCAGTCCATGGGCACGCCGAGCCACTTGTGCGGGTTCACGCCGATCGAGTCCGCGCGGTCCCAGCCGGCGAAGTGGTGTCGCAGCTCGGGCACGATCGCGGCGGAGCCTGCGTACGCGGCATCGACGTGGAGCCACGTGCCCGCAGCCGCACAGCGGTCTGCAATCTCCGGGACGGGGTCGATCGACGTCATGCCCGTGGTGCCGATCGTCGCGAGGACCGCACAAACGTCTTCGGCCTGCATGAGCTCGGGCCGCATGCGGTACGCGTCGTCGGTGGGCACCTTCCGCAGCTCGAGACCGAGCAGGCGCGCGGCCTTCTCTCCCACCGAGTGCGCGTGCTCGGAGCAGACGAGGACATTCCGGTCCGGTTGGAGCGAGCGTGCCACGACGAGCGAGGCAAGGACGCCCGTCGAAGCAGTGTCCTCGATGTGCCCCCGGAACGCGTCGGGGAGACCGACGAGCTGCCGCAGCCAGTCGACGGTGACCTCCTCGAGCTCCTGCAGCGCGGGTGACGTGCGCCAGAGGATCCCCACCTGGTTGAGCCCGGCGATCAGCAGCTCGGCGAGCACGCCGGGCTCCGCGCCGGTCGTCGCGAAGTACGCGAAGAAGCGCGGGCTCTGCCAGTGCGTCAGCCCAGGGAGGAGGATCGAGTCGAGATCCTCGAGCACTGCCGAGAAGGGCTCGGGGTCGTCCGGCGCCGAATCGGGGAGCGCAGCCTGGATCGTCCCGGGCTCGACCTTCGCGAGCACCGGCAGCTCGCGGACGCGCTCGAGGTAGGACGCGACCCATTCGAGCGCGAGGGCGCCGTCGTCTCGAAACGAGCTCACCCGCGAAGCTTTGCGATCTCTCGCCAAGGGCGTGTGTTGAGAATCTGCTCCTTCGTTATCCAGGCGCGCCGGGCCTGCGCCACCCCAAGCTCCGAATAGCCGAGCGCGCCCACCGAGTGGGCGTCGGTCGTGATCGGGATCTTCACGCCCGCTTCGGCCGCAAGCCGCGCGTGCGCGTCGCGCATGTCGAGCCGGTCGGGCTGGGAGTTGATCTCGAGTGCTGTGCCCGTCTCGACGGCTCGCTCGACGACGCGCTCGACCTCGATCGGAGCGCCTTCGCGCTTCAACAGGCGTCGCCCCGTCAGGTGCCCGATGCAGTCGACGTGGGGGTTGTCCATGGCTCCGACGATGCGCTCCGTCGGCGCTTTTTCGAACGAGGTGTGGAGCGAGGCCACCACCCAGTCCAGCTGCACGAGCATGTCGTCCTCGACGTCGAGGGAGCCGTCCGCTCGGATGTTCACCTCGATGCCGCGCAGGACGCGGAAGCCTTTGAGGCGGCCGTTGAGCTCCTCGATCTCCTTCCACTGCGCCTCCAGGCGCGGTCCGCGGAGGTAGTGCGAGTGGTCGGTGACGCAGAGGAACGAGTAGCCGCGGCCCTTCGCGGTGCGCGCCATCTCCTCGATCGTCCCCTTCGCGTCGGTGGACCACGTCGAGTGGCAGTGGAGCTCGCCGGTGAGGTCGCCGACCTCGACGAGCGCCGGGAGGTCGCCATTACGCGCCGCTGTGATCTCCGCAGTGCCCTCGCGAAGCTCTGGCGGAGGAGTTGCGTAGCCGAGATACGCGTACAGCTCGTCCTCGCTGGCGTGGGTGACCACCTCGCCCGAATCGATGGTCGTCACGCCGTACTCGGAGATGGAGAGGCCCCGGCGCTGCGCCTCCTCGCGGAGCTTGATGTTGTGGTCCCGGGAGCCCGTGAAGTGCTGGAGGACGTTGCCGTAGCACTCCTCCGGGACAACGCGCAGGTCGAAGCGCAGCGCATCGTGGGAGACGGCGGTTGCCTTCGTGTCGCCGCGAGCGACGACCTCGGAGACCCAGTCGCCGCTGCAGAAGGTGTCGATGAGCGCCGGCGGATCGCTCGAGGTCGCGATCAGGTCGAGGTCGCGGACGGTCTCGCGACGACGCCGGACGCTTCCAGCCTCGGAGACCGCGATCGCCGCCGGATGGGCCTCGAGCTCGGCCACGACCCGGCGTACGGCGGGGAGCGCCACGGCCAGGAGCCGCCTGTCCTCCGCCTTGTCCCCGACGCCCGCCTCCAGCGCCTTCAGGATCTTCTCCTCGCTGCGCGCGCCGAGACCGGAAAGGTCGCGCAGGCGGCCGGCGGCAGCTGCTTCCTTCAAGCCTTCGAGGGAGGTGATGCCGAGCTGCGTCCAGATGCGCGCCGCCGTCTTCGGGCCCACGCCCGGCAGGCGGAGGAACTCGACCACGCCGGCAGGCACGAGCCCCCGCCGCTTCGTGAGCGCGTGCATCTCGCCGTCCTCGACCACCTCGACGACCTTCGCCTCGATCGTCTTGCCGATGCCGGGGAGCTGCTTCGCCTTTCCCTCGAGCGCGAGCTCCGCGATGGGTACCGCCGACTCCCGAATGCGCCCCGCCGCCCGCCGGTACGCGATGACCTTGAACGACTCCTCGTCGAGGATCTCCGAGAGGTCGGCGAGCAGGTCGAGCTGGTCCGCGAGGTCCCTGTTCCGCGGCAACGTCTGAGGCATCCCGCGATGATATTTGGATGCCTCGCGCCGTCCTCTGCCTCCCGACGTACAACGAGCGCGAGAATCTCGAGGCGATGATCGACGCGCTCGGCGGCGTGCTCGACACCGCGCGCGACGTCGTCCTCGTGATCGACGATGGGTCGCCGGACAGGACCGGAGAGATCGCAGACCGGCTCGCGGCCGAACACGCCTGGGTCTCCGTGCTCCATCGCACGACGAAGGAGGGGATCGGGCCCGCGTACATCGCCGGCTTCCGCTGGGCGCTGGCGCAGGGGGCCGAGCTCGTCCTCGAGATGGACTGCGACTTCTCCCACGATCCGAAGGACGTTCCGCGGCTGATCGCCGCCGCGGACGAGGCCGACCTCGTGCTCGGCTCCCGCTACGCGCCGGGAGGCGGCACCGCGAACTGGGGTCTCCTGCGTCGCATCGTGTCGCGCGGCGGCGGCCTCTACGCACAGGTCTTCCTCGGCTTGCGCGTGCGCGACCTCACCGGAGGATTCAAGTGCTTCCGCCGAACGGCGCTCGAGGCGATCGACCTCGGTGCCCTCTCGGCCCACGGGTACGCATTCCAGATCGAGACGACGTATCGGATCTGCCGCGCCGGACTGCGAGTGCGCGAAGTTCCGATCACGTTCGTCGAGCGGCGGGCCGGCTCCTCGAAGATGACCGGCTCGATCGTCGCCGAGGCGATGTGGAAGGTTCCGCTGCTCCGGTTGCGGGCGCTCACCGGCAAGCTGTAGTCGTGCTGACGGTCGACGCGTCGTCCTTCGAGCGCGAGGTGCTCGCGTCTCCCATTCCTGTGATCGTCGACTTCTGGGCGCCGTGGTGCAAGCCGTGCCAGGCGATCGAGCCGCACCTGCGCGAGCTCGCCGACACGTGGGCTGAGCGGGTTCGCCTTGTGCGCGTGAACGTCGACGAGGAGGCAGGGCTGTCTGGCCGCTACAGCGTCCTCTCGCTGCCGACCGTGATCCTCTTCGCTGGAGGAGAGGCGAAGGCGACCGTGTACGGCGCCCAGTCCCGCTCACGTTACGAGACCGAGTTCTCACCACACTTGTGACCGCGGTCGCCACCGGCTGGGCTGATCTCCTCGAAGGAGAGGAGATTGCGTACTCGGGAATCGAGCCCTCACGCGAGCCGAAGCTCGAGCCCCTGCCCGACGACCTCGACCCGCGCCTCACCTCCGCACTCGTCGCGACCGGCGTCACCGCGCTCTACCGGCATCAGGCCGAGGCGTGGGAAGCAGCGCGACGCGGCGAGAACGTCGTCGTCACGACCGGCACGGCGTCGGGGAAGTCGCTCGCCTTCAACCTCCCGGTCCTCGACGCGATCGCGCGCGAGCCGAAGACACGGGCGCTCTACCTCTACCCGACGAAGGCGCTTGCCCAGGACCAGGCACGGGCGCTCGCCGAGTTGCGCCTCAAGGCGCTGCGTCCGGCGATCTACGACGGCGACACGCCGAGTGAGCGCCGCTGGCAGATCCGGAAGTGGTCGAACTGCGTACTCACGAACCCCGACATGCTCCACGTCGGCGTGCTCCCGCACCACGACCGCTGGGGCGACGTGCTCGCCAACCTGCGCTACGTCGTCGTCGACGAAGCACACGTGTACCGCGGCGTCTTCGGCTCGCACGTCGCGAACGTCCTCCGCCGGCTCCGGCGTATCGCGCGCATCTACGAGGCCGAGCCGCAGTTCCTGCTCGCCTCCGCGACCATCGCGAATCCCGGGGAGCTCGCGCTCGACCTGACCGGAGTCGGCGCGACCGTGGTCGATCGCGACACGTCGACGCGCGCCGAGCGGGAGGTCGTCATCTGGAACCCGCCGCTCCTCGACGCCGAGCTCGGCCTCCGCGCGAGCGCTCTGGGTGACGCGTCCCGCCTCCTCGCCCAGCTCACGTCCCGAGGGCTCCGCACGATCTGCTTCGCCAAGAGCCGCAAGGCCGCCGAGCTCATCCATCGCTTCGCGAGCGAGCGCGTCGACGTCGCCACGGCGCAGCGGCTCGCCCCGTACCGAGCGGGCTACACGCCGGAGCAGCGCCGGGAGATCGAACGGCGACTGGTCGAGGGCGAGCTGCTCGGCGTGACCGCGACCGACGCCCTCGAGCTCGGCATCGACATAGGCCTGCTCGACTGCGCGATCTCGGTCGGCTTCCCGGGCACCGTGGCATCGCTGCGCCAGCAGTGGGGCCGAGCCGGGCGTCGGGATCGCGGCCTCGCGATCCTCGTCGCCAGCGAGGACGCGCTCGACCAGTTCTTCGCCCGCGAGCCCGGAGCCCTCCTCTCGCGCCGGGTCGAGGCGGCGATCCTCGACCACGCGAACCCCCGCATCCTCGATCCGCACGTGCTGTCGGCGGCGTTCGAGGCCCCGCTCGAGGAGAGCGACGCCGACACGCTCGGCTCCGAGGCGCTGCGCCGCGCGCCGCTCCTGCCCGAGCTGGAGCACACCCCGGCGGGCTTCGTGTGGAAGGGGCGCGACTACCCGGCCGCACGCATCTCCCTGCGCTCGGGCGACGCCGAGGCCTTCACCGTCGTGGACGGCGACACCGGCTCGCTCCTCGGGCTCGTCGAGCGCGATCGCGCCTACTCGACCGTCCACGAGGGCGCCGTCTACCTGCACCTCGGCGAGCAGTACCTCGTCGAGTCGCTCTCGCTCGAGGAGCGCGTCGCGGTCGTGCGGGCGGCCGGCGTCGACTGGTACACGCAGGCGAAGAAGGAGTCGGAGACGACGATCGAGTCGAGCGAGCGAGCCGAGACGAGGCTCGGCGTCGAGCTCCACTGGGGACAGGTCTCCGTGACCGAGCAGGTGGTCGGGTACGCGCGCAAGGCCGTGAAGGACAGCGCCACGCTCGACGTCGTCCCCATGCTCATGCCCGAGACGACCTTCGAGACGGAGGCGATCTGGTTCTGCCCGGAGCCCGCACAGCTCGAGGGCCTCGACCAGATGCCGAAGCTCCTCGGTGCGCTGCACGCGGCCGAGCACAGCCTGATAGCGCTCCTCCCGCTGTGGGCCATGTGCGACCGCTGGGACATCGGCGGCCTCTCGACGAACGTCCACTACCAGACCGGGCGACCGACGATCTTCGTCTACGACGGCCACGCCGGCGGCGTGGGGATCACCGAGCGCGGCTTCGACCGCTTCGAGGACTGGGTGGAGGACACCGCGTGCATGCTCGAGCGCT
Organism: Actinomycetota bacterium; assembly: GCA_046731795.1. Lineage (GTDB taxonomy): Bacteria > Actinomycetota > Thermoleophilia > Gaiellales > Gaiellaceae > GMQP-bins7. The sequence goes on from JBKPLV010000028.1 coordinate 6,545, forward strand.
GTCCGTGCGCGGCGGGATGCCCCTCGTGCGTGCAGAGCCCGAAGTGCGGCAACCTGAACGAGCCGCTCGACAAGGCAGGCGCGCTCATGCTGCTCCGTCGGATGCTCGCGTAGTGTCGAATCGCGGGCTCGCCGCTCGTCTATCGGGTGCAAGCGACGAAGGAGGCGACGTGCAGTACATGGCATTGATCTATTCGGACGAGGACGCGTGGGCCGGCTTCTCCGAGCAGGAGCGAGATGCGGCGTATGCCGAGTACCGCAGCTTCTCCGAGGAAGCTGGCAAGGCCGGCGTGGTCGTCGGCGGGCACGAGCTCGCCTCGGTGCGGGACGCGACGACGGTCCGGGTTCGCAGCGACGAGACGCTCGTCACCGACGGGCCGTACGCCGAGGTCAAGGAAGCCCTGGGAGGCTTCTACCTCCTCGAGTGCGAGACGATGGAGGAGGCACTCGACTGGGCCGCGCGAATCCCGGGCGCCCGCCACGGTGCTGTCGAGGTGCGACCGATCTACGTCGACCCGGCGGCGGAAGGAGGTGTGGCGTGAAGTACGCGCTCCTCATCTATGCCGAGCAGACGAACTGGGCCACGCTCTCGGACGAGGAGAGGGCCGCGCTGCGCGCGCAAGAGATGCCTCGTTGGGAGGAACTGTTCGAGGAGCTCCGCAAGGCCGATCCGGGAGTCGCGGGGTACGAGCTGGACGGACGGGACAGTGCGAAGGTCGTGCGCGTGCGGGACGGCGAGCGCATCGTCACCGACGGGCCGTTTGCTGAGACGAAGGAGGTCATCGGAGGGGCGTTCCTGACAGAACTGCCCGACCTCGACGAGGCCATTCGACTGTCCTCGTCGATCCCGACAGCCGAGCACGGCTCCATCGAGATCCGGCCCGTGCTGCAATAGCCCCCGCATGCAGGACGTCGAGCGTGTCTTCCGTGAGGAATGGGGGCATGCCGTGGCGATCCTCACTCGCGTCCTCGGTGATCTCGAACTCGCCGAGGACGCGGTGCAGGACGCCTTCACCACGGCTCTGGAGCGCTGGCAACGCGACGGCGTGCCGCGTACCCCGGGTGCGTGGATCGTCACCACTGCGCGCAACCGTGCGATCGACCGGATCCGCCGCGAGAAGGTCTTCCAGCAGAAGGCCGAGCTCATCGGCCGTCTCCAGGAGCTCCCCGCAGAGGAGGACGACGTGAGCGCCATCCCGGACGAGCGGCTCGCACTCGTGTTCACGTGCTGCCATCCCGCCCTCGCGGCGGAGAGCCGCGTGGCGCTAACGCTGCGCGAGGTCGGAGGGCTCACAACGACCGAGATCGCACGCGCCTTCCTCCTGGCCGAGCCCACCATGGCGCAGCGGCTCGTCCGTGCAAAGCGCAAGATCCGCGGCGCCGGCATCCCCTTCCGCGTCCCGCCCGACCACCTCCTCCCCGAGCGCCTCCGCTCCGTGCTCGCGGTTCTCTACCTCGTGTTCAACGAGGGCTATGCGGCGACTGCCGGCGCCGATCTCGTCCGGACGGACCTGTGCGACGAGGCGATCCGCCTGGGCAAGCTCCTCGCCGTCCTGATGCCCGACGAGGCTGAGGTGCTCGGCGTGCTCGCGCTCATGCTCCTCCAGGATTCGCGCCGCGCCGCCCGTGTCGGCGAGCACGGCGAGATCGTGTTGCTCGAGGACCAGGACCGCTCGCTCTGGGACGAGAACCGCATCGCGGAGGGCATCCGCGTGCTCGACCGGGCCGTCTCCCTGCGCCGACCCGGTCCGTACCAGCTACAGGCGGCGATCGCGGCCGCGCATGCGGAGGACCGTCCGCGTGCCGAGATCGTCGCGCTGTACGACGCGTTGGCCGCGATCGACCCGTCGCCGGTCGTGAGGCTCAATCGTGCAGTCGCGATCGCGCTGGCCGGCGACGTCGATCGAGGGCTCGCGCTGATCGACGAGATCGGCGTGCTCGAGGAGTACCACCTCCTGCACGCTGCGCGGGCGGACCTCTGTCGCCGGCTCGGTCGGCGTGACGAGGCTGCGGCGGCCTACCGCCGCGCGCTCGAGCTCACCTCCAACGAGACCGAGACGCGGTACCTGGAGGGACGCCTAGCCGAGGTCTCGTAGGGCGAGCTCGACCGCCTCTGCGGACGTCGTGGCGCGGAGCGCGCCGTCCACGTTGGGCGCGCCCTCGAGCGCGACGACCGGCCTGCCGAGGCGGAGCGCGAAGGCCATCTCCGCGATCGTCCCGTAGCTTCCGCCGACTGCGATGACGGCGTCTCC
>JBKPLV010000029.1:0-3833 GCA_046731795.1 Actinomycetota bacterium
CGCCGCGGCCGAGCGCGGACCCGGTGCCGAACGAGATGCCGTCGACGGCCGAGCCCTCACGCACGTGCTCGGCCTCGGGCGTGCCGGGCGCCCGCGTGTAGACACCGTCGACCTCGGTGAGCAGGACGAGCAGCCGAGCGCGGACGAGGACGGCGACGTGGGCCGCGAGCGCGTCGTTGTCGCCGAACGCGATCTCGTCCGTGGCGGTCGCGTCGTTCTCGTTCACGATCGGCACCGCGCGGAGCGAGAAGAGCGCGGTGAGCGCGTTTCGCGCGTTGACGTACGCCGCGCGGTCCGCGACGTCGCCCGCCGTCAAGAGGATCTGTGCTGCGGGCACGCCTTCTCGCGCCAGCGCCTTCTCCCACGTGTGCTGAAGCTTCGCCTGACCGAGCGCCGAGGCGGCCTGCAGCTTCGGCAGCGCACGGGGGCGGCGCTCGAGACCGAGCTGCGGGAGGCCCAGCGCGATCGCACCCGAGGACACGACCGCGACGGGCTCGCCACCATTCACGATCGCCGCGATCTCGCCGGCGCGCCGACGCAGGATCGTGTGTCGCACGGACCCGCCCTCGCCGACGACGAGGCTCGTGCCGAGCTTGACGACGACCGTCACCGCGTCTGAGTCGCGTCGCCCACGACGCGGTACTGGCGGAGCCAGAGGTCGCGGTACGTGACCGGCCCGCGCGGCCCCGGCGCCCAGTCGACGTTGATGCCCGTCTCGGGCGCGCCGGTCAGGGCGAACCCGTCGGTGAAGCGCGTCGTCGCGTGCCAGAACGCCGCTGTGCCGCGGTAGCCGTCGAGGAAGCGGTGCGCCGCCTCCTCGTCCTCGGCGACGATACCCGCCGCCAGGCCCGAGGTCTGCTCGTTCGCGATGCGCACGGCCTCGTCGAGATCGTCGACGAGCGCGATCGTGACAGTGGAGACGCGCCCGGGATCGCTCGCCCACTCGTGACCGAGCGGCCGGTCGAGCGCCTCGGCGCCCTCGACTGCGCCGCGCGCCTCGAGCCCCTTCTCCGCGAAGAGCTCGAGCAGCGCGCGCACGACGTCCTCGGCGTCGCGGTCGACGAGCGCGAGGTTCAGGCGGTTGCAGACGCCGAGGCGGTCAAGGCTTGCGGCGGCGAGTGCGAGCGCCTTCTCGCGCGACGCCGAGCCGTGGACGTACAGGACGCTGCCGCCCTCGGCGTGCGCCAGTGTGCGGACGCCGTTCTCGGCGGCCAGCCGCGCGAGCGCTGCGGTCGTCTCGCCGCTGCCGCGGAGGATCACGAGCGGCACGAGCCTCGGCATCGACACGAGCAGGCGGGCGCCCTCGCGGTCGGGCGAGCGGACGAGCCCGACGGCTCCCTGGGGCAGCCCGGCGTCCTCGAGCGCCGGGCGCAGAACGTCGTCGACGAGCGTCGTGACCGTGCCGAGCGCAGCACCGCCGGTGCGGAGCATGGCCGTGTTCAGGCTCTTCAGCAGCTGACCCGCGACGTCGAGCGCCACGTTCGGCCGAGCCTCGAAGTTCGCACCGACGGCGCCGATCGGGATCCGCCGCTCGCTCACGCGCAGGCCGTTGGGAAGCGTCCACGCATCGGCCTCACGTGCGAGCGCCGGGATCTCCGCCATCACCTCGAGCTGTCGGGCCAGACCGTCGACGCGCGCGTCGTCGAGCCGGAGCCGGTCGAGCGTCCCCTCGTCGAGGCCTCCCGCGGCCTGCTCGAGGTCGAGCGCGTTGGCCTCGAGCACGGCGGCGCGGCGCTCCCGCGCGAGCGCGGCCGCTCGTCGCAACGCCTCGTCGACGAGGTCGTCGCGCAGCTCCGGCACCGCCTCGTTCGCGGCGCGCGCCTCGCGCTCGATGTCCTCGCGTAACGTCACTTCACTTCGTATACTGGCCACCGGCAGCGAGGCCCGCCTCGCTCCGCATCGAGAGAGGCTGAGGGACCGGCCCTGTGACGCCTCGGCAACCGGCTTCCGAGCACGGTGCCAATCCCGGGTGGATGTGTCGAGCGAGTGAAAGGGAGGTCGTCGTGCCACTTCTGTCCAGTTCCTGTGTGTCCCTCCGCTGCCGCGCATGCGAGGCCGAGTACGCGCTCGAGCCTGTTGGGGTCTGCTCGCGCTGCTTCGGTCCGCTCGATCCGGTGTACGACCTGGAGGAGGTGCGCTCGACCCTGACCCGCGAGGCGATCGCGGCCGGCCCACGGTCGCTGTGGCGCTACGCGCCGCTTCTCCCCGTGTCGCCTCCCGCCCAGCCGCGGCTCGCCCCCGGCCTGACCCCGCTCGTCGCCGCGCCCCGCCTGGCCGAGGCGCTCGGCGTCGGCGAGCTCCACCTCAAGCTCGACACCGCGAACCCGACGCACTCGTTCAAGGACCGGGTCGTCGCAGTCGCCTGCGCAAAGGCGCTCGAGCACGGGGCGACGACGCTCGCGTGCTCCTCGACCGGCAACCTCGCGAACGCGGTCGCCGCGCGCGCGGCGGCGGAAGGGATCGAGGCAGCGGTCCTCTGCCCGGCGAGCCTCGAGCCCGAGAAGCTCACGGCGACCGCGGTCTACGGGGCGACGATCTACGCAGTCGACGGCACCTACGACGACTGCAGCCGGCTCACGGTCGAGCTCTCCTTCGAGCTCGACTGGTCGTTCGTCAACGTCGGACTGCGCTCGTACTACGCCGAGGGCTCGAAGACGCTCGCCTTCGAGATCTCCGAGCAGCTCGGCTGGGAGCTCCCCACCGCTGTCGTCGGCCCGATCGCGTCGGGCGCGATGTTCTCGAAGGTGCACCAGGGCTTCACGCAGCTGCGCGAGGTCGGGCTCGTCGACGGCGACGCACCGCGCGTGTACGGCGGCCAGGCCGAGGGCTGCGCGCCGGTTGCCGCGGCGTTCGCCGAGGACCGCAAGGTGACGCCCATCCGGCCGGACACGGTCGCACGCTCGCTCGCGATCGGCAACCCGGCCGACGGCGACCTCGCGGTCGCCACGGCGAAGGCCTCGGGCGGCACGATCTACGCCGTCGCCGAGGACGAGGTGGGCGAGAACATGGCGCTTCTCGCCGAGACGACCGGCGTGTTCGGCGAGACGGCCGCGGGCGTGACGCTCGGCGCTCTGCGCCGAGCAGTCGCGAGCGGAGCGGTCGGCGCCGAGGACACGGTCGTCCTCCTCGTCACCGGCGACGGCCTCAAGACGCCGCAGCCCGTCGCGGACCGCCTGCGCCCGGTCGAGGTCGAGGCGGACGCGGACGCGCTGCTCGAGCACCTCGGCGTCGCTATCTGAGTACGCTCCGCGTCCGTGTCGAAGCGAGTGGTCTGTCTCCCCGGAGATTGCATCGGGCCCGAGGTCATGGCGGTCGCACAGCGCGCGCTGGCGCACCTCGCTCCCGACGTCGAGCTCGAGGACCGCCTCTTCGGCGCCGACGCGATCCGCCAAGCCGGCGTCTCGCTTCCCGAAGAGACGCTGGAGGCCTGTCGCTCCGCCGACGCGGTCCTGAAGGCCCCGATCGGGCACCCGGAGTTCGACGCCGCCGACGTCCGCCCGGAGCAGGGCATGCTCCGGCTCCGCGCGGAGCTCGACGTCTACGCCAACCTGCGCCCGGCGCGCGAGGGCGGAGTGGACCTCCTCATCGTCCGCGAGCTCGTCGGCGGCCTCTACTTCGGCGCGAGCGGCGTGCGTGAGGACGGAACGGTTTTCGACACGTGCGAGTACCACCCGAGCCAGGTCGAGCGCATCGCCCGGCGCGGCTTCGAGCTGGCCCGCACACGGCGCGGGAAGCTGACGAGCGTCGACAAGGCGAACGTGCTCGAGACCTCGCGCCTCTGGCGTCGCGTCGTTCGCGAGGTCACCGCCGAGTACCCGGACGTCGAGGTCGAG
>JBKPLV010000030.1:0-4037 GCA_046731795.1 Actinomycetota bacterium
TACGAGGGCGCGACGGTCGCGAAGCTCGAGGCCGAGATCGGCCTCTCCCGTGGGGCGATCTTCAACTACTTCCCGTCCAAGGAGGACCTCTTCGTCGAGCTCGCCGTCCGCGACAGCGCTCGGATGTCAGAGATCTGGGTCAACCACGGCCTCGAAGCCGTGATCCGGGAGGTCGTCGAGCTCGACCCCGCGTGGATCTCGGTCTACCTCGAGCTGTTCCGCCGCGTCCGCACCGACGCCGAGTTCCGGGAGCGGATCGAGTCACGGCAGCGCGCGATTGCGCCGGCGAATCGGGCGCGGGTCGAGCAGGCCCAGCACGATGGCGAGTTCCGCGACGACGTGGGGGCGAAGGACATCGGGATCTTCGTGAACCTCGTCCTGAACGGCCTCGCGATCATGCGCGCCGGCGGGGAGGAGCTCCCGAGCGCCGACCTCGTCGTGACGCTGCTCCGCGACGCTATCGGACCAGATCGGGCCCGTACGCCTGCGCGTAGATCCGCCTGACCCGCTCGACCTCGTCGACGTACGCCTGCGTCTCGGGAAACTCGATCCCGACACCTTCCCGGCGCCACTCGTCGACGTTCGTCGGGCCTGCGTGGTACGCAGCCAGCGCGGTCTCGACGTCTCCGTCGTACCGCGTCCGCAGGTAGTCGAGGAGCCATGTGCCGTAGCGGACGTTGATGTCGGGATCGCGCAGATCGGCGTGAACGAAGCCGGTTCCCCCGGTCGACCGCGCGACGAACTCGCCCGTCTCGGGCAGCAGCTGCATGAGGCCCACGGCGCCCGCGTCGGAGACGACGTTCGGGTCGAAGCGGCTCTCCGCGTAGACGACGGCTGCGACGAGCGTCGGATCGAGGTGCCGCTCGGATGCGTACGACCGGATCACGTCCTCGTACTCGAGCGGGTAGCGCGTGCGCAGGTACCAGTCCGGCTTCGCGTCCACGACCCACGCCGCCGTACCGGCGAGCGCGAGGAGGAGTGCTGACGCGAGGACGAGGATGCGCACGAGGATTGCTCCCGACTCACGCGCCCGTGTGACGGGGTGTCACGGGGCCGCTAGGAGCCGTTTGTCTCTTGCTGCTGGGCGGTCAGCGTAGCCATGACCCCGGCCACCCACCCGTCGAGGTCGTCCGGCGTCCCCGTGTTCACGTACGCGAAGTCGGCTCGCTTCGCCTTCTCGCGGTCCGGAAGCAGGCGAGACTCGCGGTCGTCGGTCGGCCCGCCACGCCGGGCCTCGCGCAGCTTCGTCGGCGCCGTGATGACGACGACCTTGTCGAACCTGGTCTCGGCGCCGACCTCGTACAGGAGCGGCACCTCGGTCACGCATACCGCGGGGGGATTCGGCAGGGCCGCGAGCTGCTCGCGCCACGTCATGTACTCGCGCGAGACGAGGGGATGCAGCAGCTTCTCGAGGAAGTCGAGCGCCGCGCGATCCTTGAAGACGCGAAACGCGATGCGCTCGCGGTCGGGCACACCGTCTTCCCCGAGGATCTCCTCTCCCAGCCGCTCGACGAGCGCCCGCTTGACCTCGGGGTCGGTCGCGAGGAGGTGGTGGACGATCTCGTCGCTCGAAACCGTTGCCGCGCCGTGGCGGCGGAAGCATTCCAGCGCCGTCGACTTGCCGGCGCCGATCCCCCCGGTGATGGCGACCGCGAGCGGGCGACGCAAGCGCTAGGCGGACTCGGACTGCTCGGGGTCGGCCTCGTCGGCCTCCTCCTCCGCGTCCTCGGCCTCGGACTCGGCCTCCGGCTCGAGCTCGGCCTCGGCGACCGGCTCGACGTCGGCCTCGACGATCTCCGTGTCATCGGTGACCTCGACGGCCGCGGCGCCCGTCGGGAACGCCTCCTCGGAGAGCTTCAGATCGGGCGTCGTGTGCACGGACTCGGCGCCGTCGGCTCGTGGGACGGGGACGTCGCCCTCCTCGACCCGCTTCAGCGAGAGCGAGAGGCGGCGGCGCTCGCCGTCGATCTCGAGGATGCGCACGTTGACCGCATCGCCCTGGGATACCACCTCGCGCGGATTCTCCACGTGATGCGGCGCGAGCTCGGAGATGTGGACGAGCCCTTCGACGCCGGGGAGGATCTCGACGAAGGCGCCGAACGTGACCACCTTGGCCACGCGCCCTTCGACGACATCGTCCTCGCGATAGCTGTCGACGACCTGCTGCCACGGGTCGGTCTGCGTCTGCTTGAGACCGAGCGAGATGCGCTGCCGGTCGCGGTCGATGTCGAGCACCTTCACCTTGACCGTCTGGCCGATGTCGAGCACCTCCGACGGGTGGTTCACGTGGCTCCACGAGAGCTCGGAGATGTGGATCAGTCCGTCCATCCCGTCGAGGTCGACGAACGCGCCGAAGTCGACGATGTTCGAGATCTGCCCCTCGATCACGTCGCCGGGACTCAGGCGGTCGAGGATCGCCTGGCGCATCTCCTTGCGCTCGTCCTCGAGGACGGCGCGACGGGAGAGGACGACGTTGTTGCGCGAGCGGTTGAGCTCGATGACCTTGCAGCGGAGCTCCTTGCCGAGGAACTCGTCGAGGTCCTGGACCCGCCGGATGTCGACGAGCGACGCCGGCAGGAAGCCGCGCACGCCGAGGTCGAGGATGAGCCCGCCCTTGACGACCTCGATGACCTTGCCGGTCACCGGCTCGCCGGACTCCGCGGCGGCCTCGATGCGCTTCCACGCGAGCTCGAAGCGTGCGCGCTTCTTCGAGAGGATGAGGCGGCCTTCCGCGTCCTCCTTGGTCAGCACGAGAGCGTCGATCTCCTCGCCGACCGAGACCTCGTCGGCAGGGTTGACGGAGCGGCGGATGGTCAGCTCGGCGACCGGGATGACGCCTTCGGACTTGTAGCCGATGTCGACGAGGACCTCGTCCTTGTCCACGCGCACGACGGTGCCGTGGACGACCTCGCCCTCGTTGATCTGCGGGAAGGCGGCGTCGTAGTCGGGGACGAGCTCCCCGTCGGGACCCGTCGTCCAGACGCCCTCCTCGGCGGCAGCAGGCTTTTCGGCGATGTCGTTCGCCATCGGATCGCGGAGTATAGCCGGATAGATCCGATTTCCAGACCAAGCGTCGACCGGGCCGCGTGAGGTAGAAAACCGCCCCGTGCAGCTCACGCTCGTCCGCAGCGCGACCGTCGTCCTGTCCCTCGCCGGAAGTCGGATCCTCGTCGATCCGATGCTCGACGACGCCGGCGCACGGCCGCCGATCGAGGGAACCGAGCCGCAGGTGCCGAATCCGACCGTCCCCTTGCCGTTCCCGGCCGAACAGGTCGTTCGCGGCCTCGACGCCGTGATCGTCACGCACCGCCACCGCGACCACCTCGACTCGCGCGCCGAGGAGCTCCTGCCGCGCGACGTGCCCGTCTTCTGCCAGCCCGAGGACGAGGAGGCGCTCCGCGAGCTCGGGCTCGACGCTCGGCCTATCCACGACACCGTCGAGTGGGACGGCATGCGCGTCACGAGGACCCCGGCCCGGCACGGCTCCGGGCGGATGGCCGAGCTGCTCGCGCCGGTGAGCGGGTTCGTCTTCGACGACCTCTATCTCGCAGGCGACACGGTGTGGTACGAGGACGTCGAGGCGACGGTCGCGCGGCACCGACCGCGCGTCGCCGTCGTGAACGCCGGCGGAGCCCAGTTCGTCGAGGGCGGCCTCATCGTCATGGGCATCGACGACGTGCGCGAGGTCGCCGAGCGGGTGCCGACGGTCGTGGCCGTGCACATGGAGGCACTGAACCACTGCCACCTGACGCGGGCGGCGCTGCGGAAGGCGCTTCCGGATGTGCTCGTCCCGGACGACGGCGAGACGCTGGAGCTCTAGCCCGAGGCGGGAGCCGCCACGCGCGTCGCGACCCACCACTGATTGCCCCATGCGTCCTCGAAGGCCGCACGGTGGTCGCCGAAGTCCGTATCGTGCGGCTCCGCGACAGAGGTCGCACCGGCGCCCAGCGCACGGTCGTAGTGCGCGTCCGCATCCGCGACGTAGACGTGCAGGGCACCCGGGAAGCGCATCCCCCCGCCCTCGCCGACCATCAAGA
>JBKPLV010000031.1:0-5682 GCA_046731795.1 Actinomycetota bacterium
ATCGCAGCCACGAGATCGAGAAGCCGCCGCGTCCACTCGTCTCCGGCCGACTCCGCGGACTGGGCGGACGCGACCGTGAGCCGGAGACCATCGTCCGTGCCGGCGTACTGCCGGGTGACCGCTGCGAGCTCGTCCCGCGAAGCACGTTCGAATGCGCTCGCGTCGTCGACCGCGACGACGGCGTTCGCGTCGCGGGGTATCGCATTGCGGCTCACACCGCCGTCGAGGCTCACGAGCCCGAACGGGGCGGCGTCGTACGCGGCCGCGAGGACGCGGCCGAGCGCCTTGATCGCGTTCGCCCGGCCGGCAGCGATGTCTCCGCCCGAGTGCCCGCCCTTCGCACCGCTCAGCTCGACGCGCAGGACGGTCCTGCCCGAGCGAATCGGCGTGACGTCGAGCGGAATCCGCAGAAACGTGTGGTCGCTGCCCGCGCAACCGACCGTCAGCGCCTCGTCGCTCGTGCCGTCGAGGTTCACGAGCAGGCGACCCGAGACGAGCGACGCATCCAGTCCCTTGGCTCCATCGAGACCCTGCTCCTCGGAGACCGTGAAGAGGAGCTCGAGCGGCCCGTGCGCGATCCCCGGGTCGTCCGCGACCGAGAGAGCGGCGGCGACGCCGATGCCGTTGTCCGCGCCCAGCGTCGTTCCGTCCGCGACGACCCAGTCGCCGTCGACGCGGACGTTGATCCTGCCCACGCGGGGATCGAAGGGGCTCTCCGGGTCGCGCTCGCACACCATGTCGAGGTGCGCCTGGAGGACGACGGAGGGTGCGCTTCCGCGTCCGTCCACAGCGGGAACCGACACGACGACGTTGCCGACGGCGTCGACCGAGGCGTCGAGGCCGCGGGCCGCCGCCCACCCGAGCACGTGCTCGCGCATCCTTTGCTCTTCCTTCGGCGGCCGCGGGATCCGCGTGAGCTCGAGGAAGCGCTCCCAAAGCGGCGCCGGCTCCAGCCCGCCGAGCAGGTTGCTCACCGGCGCAGCGTCAACACGGCGCCGATACAGAGGAAGGTGAGCCCGAGCACGCGAGGCCAGCCGATCTGGATGCGCTCGACCCCGAACCAGCCGAGGCGGTCGATGATCGTCGCGAGCGTGAACTGTGCCGCGATGAGGACGGACGTCGTCGCGACGATCCCGATCCGGGGCCCGGCGATCGTGATCGCGAGGATGATCAGCGCGCTCATGACGCCGCCGAGCAGCATCCACTTCGGCGAGCCGACCGCATCGCCGATCCCGGCCAGCGACCGGGTCGCCACCAGGAGCACGATGAGCGCGAGCACGGCACCGACGAGCGACGCCGTTGCCATCGCCTCGATCGATCCGACCCGGTCGCCGAGCCGTCCCTGCACCGCGATCTGGACGGCTCCGCCGAGCCCCGCCGCGAAGGCGAGCAGCGCGGCGAGGGCGGTCGAGCTCACGGCGAGGACGCTATACGCTCCCCGGCGTCCCCGAGGAAGGGAGCCGCAACGTGATTCGAGTCTTCATCGTGTACGACGAGGAGCCGGACGCCGCGAGGTACGAGGAGCACGCGGAGCTCTGCCGCCAGGTCGAGGGCGCCACCTTCCGCCACGGAAAGGTCTTCGGCGCACCAACCGGCGAGCCCGAGTTCCGCTACTACGCCGAGTGGGAGTTCCCCGATATGGACGCCTTCAAGGCTGCGGCCAGGACCCCCGAGTTCACGAAGACCGGCGTCGACGCGATGGCGATGGGCATCCCGTTCCGCGTCCACTTCGCGGAGGTCGAGTGACGGAGCCGACGCACCCGCGTCCCCTCGATCCCGCCGAGCTGGGCTTCGAGTCGATCGTCTACGAGAAGGCGCCGCCCCGCGCGACGATCCGCCTGAACCGGCCCGACGTTCTCAACGCCTTCGACTTCCGCATGCTGCGGGAGCTCGCGCGCGCGTGCGAGGACGCGTCCTGGGACGACGAGCTTCGGGTCGTGGTCGTCACGGGGACGGGCCGGGCGTTCTGCGTCGGCGCCGACCTGCGCTCGTGGGGCGAGGACCTGCTCGGCAACTCGCGCGAGTACTGGAAGTGGTTCGGCGCGTTCAAGGACATGCACGACCGCCTGCGCGAGATCGGCAAGCCGACCATTGCGCGCGTCAACGGCATCGCGGTCGGCGGCGGGAACGAGCTGCAGATGGCGTGCGACCTCGCCGTGATGGTCGACACGGCGTTCATCCGTCACGTCGGCCTGCAACACGGCTCGGTCCCCGCTGGCGGCGCGACGCAGTGGCTCCAGCTCATGGTCGGAGACCGCCGCGCGCGCGAGATCGTCTTCCTCTGCGACGAGGTTCCGGCGGCGCAGGCCGCCGAGTGGGGGCTCGTGAATCGCGCGGTGCCCGAGGCGGAGCTCGACGGCGTCGTGGACGAGTGGGTCGAGAAGCTCGCGGCGCGGCTGCCCGAGACGACGCGCTACGCGAAGCAGCAGCTCAACGTCTGGCGCGACCTCGCGTGGCACCAGACCGTGGGCCACGCGCGCGACTGGCTCGCGATGTCGATGCTCGGCAGCGAGGCGCAGGGCGCGGTGCGCGCGTTCCTCGAACGGGGAAAGGACTAGCCCATGGCCGACGAAGTGCTCACCTCGCGCGACGGTGCGGTGCTCACGATCACGCTCAACCGCCCGGACGTCTACAACGCGATCAACCGGGCCATGCACGACGGGCTCGCGACTGCGCTCCACGAGGCCGCCGAGCCCGGCGTTCGCGCGGTCGTGCTCACCGGGGCCGGACGCGGGTTCTGTGCGGGCCAGGACCTCAGGGAGTTCGAGTCCTTGCCGGGAGGCGTTCGCGAGGCACTCGAGCAGACGTATCACCCGAACATCCGAGGGATCCGCGCGCTCGAGAAGCCCGTTATCGCCGCGATCAACGGCCCGGTCGCCGGCGCCGGGCTGTCGCTGGCGTGTGCCTCCGACATCCGCATCGGGGCGGAGAGCGCGACCTTCGTGCCGGGGTTCATCGGCATCGGGCTCGTGCCGGACGCCGGCAGCACGTGGTTCGTCCACCGCCTGCTCGGGTTCGCGCGCGCCTTCGAGTGGATGGTCTCGAACCGGCGCGTGACCGCGGCCGAAGCCGTCGAGTGGGGGTTGCTCTCGGAGGCAGTTCCCGACGACGGGTTCGCGAAGCACGTCGAGGAGCTCGCCGAGTGGTACGCGGCACTGCCCACGCGCGCGGTCGCGATGACGAAGCGCCTGTTCGAGCATGCCTACGGCTCGTCGCTCGACCAGCAGCTCTCGCTCGAGGCGGAGCTCCAGCAGGCGGCGACCGAGACCGAGGACTTTCGCGAGGGCGTGCAGGCGTTCCTCGAGAAGCGGCCGGCCGCCTTCAAGGGCGCGTAGGCAGCGCAGGAAACGGGACGCGGGCGCCGAACCAAGCGCCCTCACCACCGCGCCGCTGCGGCAACTCCTGTCGGGCGGCACGCCGACTCCCGGGGGGCCGAGGGTCCACGCTCGACGACGGATCCTCGGCGCCTCGATCGCGACCGTCTAGTGTCGAGGAGTGGAGGTTCGTGCCGTCGACTACCACACCGCCGGCGAGCCGTTCCGGATCGTCACGGGCGGCGTGGACCACCTGCGCGGCGCGACGATCCTCGACAAGCGGCGCGACGCGCTCGAGCGGCTCGACCACGTCCGCCGCCTGCTCGTGCACGAGCCGCGCGGTCACGCCGACATGTACGGCTGCCACGTCGTCGAGCCGAACGACGACGGCGCCGACCTCGGCGTCGTCTTCTTCCACAACGCGGGCTACTCGACAGCCTGCGGGCACGGCACGATCGCGCTCGTCACGTGGGCCCTCGAGTCCGGCGTCGTCGAGCGACGGGAGGGCGAGAACCGCGTCGTCGTCGACGTTCCTTCCGGCCGCCTCGACACGTGGGCGACGGTCGAGAACGAACGCGTCCGGTCGGTGCGCTTCCGCAACGTCCCGTCCTTCGTGTGGGCCGAAGGGGTCGAGATCGGCGGGCGCGTGCTCGACGTCGCCTTCGGGGGTGCCTTCTACGCGTCGCTCGAGGAGCGCGTCGAGCCGGGGGAGCTGCCGCGCCTCATCGAGCTCGGTCGCGAGATCAAAGCCCAGCTCGAAGCCTGGCAGACACCGGTGCATCCCGTCGAGCCGGAGCTGCGCGAGGTCTACGGCGTGATTTTCTGGCAGCTGGAGGGAGACGAGCCGCTCACGCAGCGCAACGTGACGGTCTTCGCGGACGGCGAGGTCGACCGCTCACCCTGCGGCAGCGGCACCTCGGCGCGGCTCGCGCTGCTCGACAGGTCCGGCCGGCTCGCGCGGGGCGCAGAACTTCGCCATCTCAGTATCGTCGACACGGAGTTTCGGGGCCGGGTGGTCGGCGACGCCGAGGTGGCCGGGATCCCTGCCGTCGTCACGGAGGTCGAGGGGTCGGCGTTCCGCACGGGCGAGCACCTCTTCACTCTCGACCCGCACGACGCGCTCGCGGACGGCTTCCTCCTCCGCTGAGGGGTGTGTCCCGGGACCGAAACGGGTACAACGTCGGGATCGCTCGCGATGTGCTGCCGAGGAGGTATGCCTCCCCTGATCTCGTCGCACGGGGAGGGATGGGCGAGGTGTATCGGGCGACCGACACCGCCCTCGAGCGGACGGTCGCTGTCAAGCTGCTCGCAGACCGGTATGCGCAGCAGGACGACGCACGGGCTCGCTTCCGTCGGGAGGCGCTCGCGGCAGCCCGGCTCTCGGCGGCCCCCACTGTCGTAACGGTCTTCGACGTTGCCGAGCACGACGGCCGCCCCCTCATCGTCATGGAGTACCTGGAGGGCGGCTCCGTCTACGAGCGCCTGTGCGAGGGCCGGGTTCCCCGCGAGCAGGCGCTGGAGTGGCTCGAGCAGACGGCGGACGCACTCGATCGGGCCCACGCGAGCGGCGTCGTGCACCGCGACGTGAAGCCGGCGAACCTCCTGCTCGACCGCGAGGGCAATGTCCACGTGTCCGACTTCGGCATCGCGTCGGCGAGCGGGGCCGACATGCTGACGGCTCCGGGCACGGTGCTCGGAACCGCCGGCTACATCTCGCCCGAGCAGGCGCGTGGGGAGCCGGCGACGCCAGCAAGCGATCGCTACTCGCTCGCCGTCGTCGCGTTCGAGCTGCTCACGGGGCGGCGCCCCTTCGAGGGCGACACGCCGACCACGGAGGCGTTCGCGCACCTGAACGCGGCCGTTCCTCGCGCCGTCGACGTCGACCCGACGCTGCCCTCAGCCCTCGATGTCGTCTTCGAGTCGGCACTCGCCAAGGACCCGTCTGCGCGGCCGGCGACGGCGAGCGCGCTCGTCGCGCGCCTCCGCGAGGCGCTCCAGAGCAAGCCCGAGCCCGTGGCGACGCTGGTGCTGCCTTCCGCGCCGCAGGCGCCGATCACGCGCAGGTTCGCGCGTCGCGACTTCAGAATGCGGCGTCCGGGCGGGATCCTCGCCGGTGCTGCGGCGCTCGGCCTGCTCGTCGTGGGGATCGGTGTCGCCGTGCTCGCAGCGGGCGACGGCTTCGGCCCGAGCCAGGCACGGTCCGAGGCCCAGGCGCAGCGCTCGGCGTCGCAAACGACCACCTCGGAGCAAGCGACCACCGAGTCGCAGGAGCCGTCCGTGGACGGAGTCGCGCTCGGGAACCAAGGCTTCGCGCTGCAGCAGGCGGGCAACTATTCGGCGGCGCTTCCGCTCCTCCGGCAGGCCGTCC